>CAWUWQ010000171.1:0-4139 GCA_963926065.1 uncultured Algoriphagus sp. | reverse complement strand
TTGGAGTCTTCTTAGGAAGTATCCTTTCCACTTTTGCGCAGCAGACTAAAGAAGCACTTCCAAATGTAATCCTACTCCTTGGAGATGATCATGGCTGGGACGAAACAGGCTACAACGGTCATCCTTATTTGAAGACTCCAGCTTTGGATGAATTGGCCAAAAACGGAGTTCGTATGAATCGCTTCTATTCCGCATCACCTGTTTGTTCACCCACCAGAGGAAGCATTTTGACAGGCAGACATCCAAACCGCTATGGTACTTTTACACCAGGTTTTTCGATCCGGCCAGAAGAAATCAGTATTGCGGAATTAATGCAAGCAAAAGGCTATGCGACGGCACATTTTGGAAAGTGGCATCTCGGCCCGGTAAAAGTAGAATCTCCCACTAATCCCGGCGAGATGGGATTTGATGAATGGCTTTCTCACGATAATTTCTTTGAATTAAATCCACACTTATCAAGAAATGGAGCAAATCCTGAAATCTTTGAAGGAGAAAGCTCGGAGATTTTGGTAGCAGAAGCACTTAAATTTATTGCGCGATCCAAAGCAGCAGGAAAGCCGTTTTTTGTAGTCATATGGTACGGTTCACCACACGAACCCTACAGTGGTCTTTCTGAAGATTTGGCTTTGTATGCTGATTTACCTAAGACTTTTGGGACAAAGCAAGTTCGCTTGACTTCTAATGAAACCGGACTTCCGGTTACTCGGCTTCAGCGGGATGTCTTGCAAGAGCGCTTTGCAGAAATCACTGCCATGGATCGAAGTATAGGCAATCTGCGAAATTACCTATCGGAAAATGAGCTTCGCACGAATACCCTGCTTTGGTACTTTGGAGACAATGGTACGCCCGCTGAAGCAAACGCAACAGTCCCGTTTCGTGAAGACAAAGGCAGTATTTATGAAGGAGGAATTCGCGTACCAAGCGTTTTGGAATGGCCAGGAAAAATTCCCCAACCTTTGGAGACAGAGGCCAGCATGAATAGTGCAGATATTTTCCCAACATTAGCAGCAATTATTGGATCTTCACTTCCTGATCGCCCTATAGACGGAATAGATCTTTTGACCTATTTTACAGAAAAAAAGAAGACAAGAGAAAAGCCAATGATGTTTTGGAATGGAAGTCCCCGAGATACGCTTTCAAAGGATCTTTTACCCTATTTGGATCCGAAGCTCCAAGAAGGCACCTCACCCATGGTTAAGTTGATGAATGGAAAAGCGACTCGGGATTTTAAAAATTATGTGCAAACAGATATCATTTCGTCAGATTTTGAAGGCGCACGAGCAATTATTGACCATCAATACAAACTCGTACTTAGGGAAAATAAAAATGGTGCTACTCAAACAGAGCTATTTGACTTGAACACTGATCCAGCTGAGACCAAGGATATAAAAAACACTTATGCAGACCTCGCAAAAGAATTGGCATTCAAGCTCAGAACTTGGCAAGAATCTGTTTTAAACAGTCTTTTAGGAAACGACTACAATTAAAATAAATGAAAGCAATACTTTACGAATCCTTCCAATCCTTACCTATTATTACTCAAGTTCCCGATCCTACTCCTTCCAAATCCGGGGTAGTCATTGAAGTGAAAGCTACTGGACTTTGCCGATCTGATTGGCATGGCTGGATGGGTCATGATACCGATATACAGCTTCCACACGTTCCTGGGCATGAATTTGCTGGAATAATTCAAGCGGTCGGATCTGAAGTCAGAAATTGGAAAGTCGGTGATCGAGTGACAGTTCCTTTTGTCTCTGGCTGCGGCAAATGCCCGGAATGTGCATCCGGAAATCATCAGGTTTGCGATGATCAGTTTCAGCCCGGATTTACTAATTGGGGCTCCTTCGCTGAATATGTGGCGATCGATCGAGCTGACATCAATCTTGTTACTCTCCCAGAATCCATGAATTTTCAAACTGCCGCAAGCCTAGGCTGTAGATTTGCGACTTCATTCCGTGCTGTAGTAGATCAGGGCAAAGTTACCGGAGGACAATGGGTGGCTATTCATGGTTGCGGCGGGGTTGGGTTATCTGCAATTATGATTGCAAATGCACTGGGAGCAAACGTAATCGCCATAGACATTGACGAAAAGAAGTTGGAGCTAGCCAGACAAATCGGTGCTGTAGCTACCCTAAATGCAAAAGAAATAGCTGTAGTCGAAGCAATAAGAGAAATTTCCAATGGTGGAGTTCATGTGTCGGTTGATGCCTTGGGGAGCCCTGTTACACTTTTCAATTCTGTTTCTTGCTTACGAAAGCGGGGTAAACACATCCAAGTCGGACTTCTACTTGCAGACCAAATAAATAGTCCAATTCCAATGAATTTGGTGCTATCCAAGGAGCTGGAAATCTATGGAAGTCATGGTATGCAAGCTTGGAGATATCCTGAGATGATGCAAATGATTACTTCTGGAAAAATGAATCCGGAATTATTGATCGGCAGGACTATAAGTTTGGAAGCAGGAGCGAAAGCTCTGACAGAAATGAATGAATTTCGAGATGCTGGGGTGACTATAATCGATCAATTTTAAATTGCAAAATCATGATGAATCCCAAAGCCTCAACTGTCGAGGAATATTTCAGTTGGCAACCTAAAGCTATTCAAACCAAACTTCAATCGATCCGAGAAACAATTCTGTCCGCAGTTCCCGAAGCAAAAGAGGTGATCAGCTATCATATGCCCGCAATCCGAACCTCCGAGGTTTTGGTTTATTATGCTGCCGCAAAAAAACATATCGGGTTTTATCCCAAAAGTGATGCAATTATTGCTTTCAAAAAGGAATTAACACCTTATAAAACCTCCAAAGGAGCAATCCAATTTCCCTTAGACGAACCTCTTCCGCTCGACTTGATTCGAGACATTGCCCAGTTTAGAAATGAAACGGTGAATGCCAAAGCCTCCAATCCAAAATCAAAATGAGCTTACCCAAACACCATTTTATATTCCTTTTCTTTTTATTGACCACAATTCAATTCAGCATTGCCCAGTCCAATTCACTTTTTAAAAATGAAGAAGACCGGGTACTCAAACTTGCTGAGCAATACAAAAAACTAGTACCAGTTACAGTAAGTGCTTCGGCTTCTTCCAGAAGTGCCGGCGGGAAAAATGACTTCTATTCCGAAGGAGACTACTGGTGGCCAAATCCGGAAGACCCTAGTGGACCCTACATACGCCGAGATGGCTTAACCAATCCTGACAACTTCACAGCACATCGGGAAGCGATGATTCGTTTTTCACAAATTTCTGGAGCATTGGCTTCAGCCTATTTGGTCTCGGGAAAGGCAGAATATGCAGCCGCTTTGATTCCGCATCTTAAGGCATGGTTTATAGCAGCTGATACCCGGATGAATCCAAATTTGCTTTACGGCCAAGCGATCAAGGGCGTAGTAACCGGAAGGGGAATTGGTATCATTGACACCATCCATCTGATGGAAGTAGCCAAAGCGGTGCAAGCAATAGAATCCTCCAAGCTCATGGTTTCAGCCGATTTAGTAAAAATCAAAGGGTGGTTTTCGGAATATTTAGATTGGATTTATACCCATCCCTATGGCATCGCAGAGCGGGATAATGGCAATAATCACAGTGTCTGCTGGGGGATGCAGGCCGCCGTATTTGCTGAATTGGTCAGTAATCAGGAAGTATTAGCCTATTGCCGCGAAATGTATAAAACCAAACTACTCCCGGATCAAATGGCTGAAAATGGGTCATTCTCTTTGGAACTTGCACGTACCAAACCTTATGGTTATTCACTTTTTACGCTGGATGCCATGACTACGATCTGTCAGGTGCTTTCAACTCAAACCGATAATTTATTTGAATTCACGGCAGAAAATGGAAGAAGTATAGGCTTAGGAATTTCCTTTCTAGCCCCTTTTGTGCATGATAAGTCTCTTTGGTCCTATCCAAAAGATGTGATGTATTGGGAACAATGGCCAGTTCGACATCCCTTTCTGCTTTTTGGAGGATTGGCATTTAATGAATCGGAGTATCTAAACTTATGGAAAAAACTGGATGGGAATTTTGATAATCCTGAAGTAGTCCGGAATATGCCGGTGCGATTTCCTTTATTATGGGTATCTAAAGAGAGGTTACAATCTTCTGATTTTTCAGTGGTAAACATGTCCCAAGTGGATGCCGAT
>CAWUWQ010000170.1:0-12040 GCA_963926065.1 uncultured Algoriphagus sp. | reverse complement strand
AGGGATCAAAGTTGCCTGCACAGTCCGCCAAGATGCTCAGAAGAGCTATTTACAAGGGTTGGGTGCTGACTTAGTCATCAATACCGAAACTGAAAAACTTCAGAAAATAATCACTGAACATACTGGAGAGGGGGTATCCGTGGTATTTGATGCAGTTGGAGGAGTGCTTGGGGCTAAAGCTATAGCCTCCATCAAAGCAGGTGGTAGAATGATGGTTTTTGGATTATTGAGTTTAGAAAATATTCCCCTAAATAGTGGATTATTGATTTTCAAAAATATCTCTGTTGAGGGATTTTGGCTATCTACCTGGATGGAAAGTATGGATGATGCAGCCCGCAAAGCAGCATTTGGAGCTGTTTTCGGATTTTTGATGGCAGAGACTTCACAAGTAGACGTTGCGGCTAAATTTCCTTTGGAGCAATTCAAAGAAGCGCTGGAAGCATACGAAAAGCCAGGTCGAAATGGAAAGATTTTATTGGTGAGCTGAAGGCTCGAATTTGAAGAATCTAAAGGAATTAAAATTGACAATTGCTTGATGAGAATCAAGCAATTGTCAATTTATTCTAAAAAATGCTTCAGAAAACTCGAGAATACTCATCTTTGTGTTTTAAATCAAAACACAGAAGCATGAATTGGGATAAGCTGGACAAAGAGCTGACGGAAATAGTAGAAAAAAGAAATCAACTGGCAGGCATGGATTACAACCATAAGGATTATGATGATCTCGAGGAGAAACTCCATGATTTGGAAGATGATTTCAATGCAAACTATGAAGATGTGCTAGAAGGGCACTTAGAAAAAGTTCAGGAAAAATTGAAATCAGATACTGATGTCTTGCTTCCAACTGCCTATATCGCAAATCATTATAAGCCAATGCTTCCTGATGCCAATGGTATCGTGAGTTTTGAGGTAGCCGGCCAACAAGGTGTCCCAGTAGAATCTGAGCAGTTTGACAGACAAGATGTTCGAATCGTTTTGATTCCCAATCCAGCTCGATTTGTGATGCTGATTAACGGCAAACAGTTGAAGGATCTTTGGAGAAGTAGATGATAAATAGCTTTAAACTACATATAAACCCAGTTTACAGCTGGGTTTTTTTGTGAAATCTCAATTCTATATGTAGTCTGTGATATCCAGACCATGTCTTGGTTTTGTCTTACAATGAATAAAAAAATGAGTTTAACCTTGTTTAAACAAAGCCCAGTTTCGTCCTCACTTTTTCCAATAATGCCATACTTGTAGCTTTCGCTTTTTCTTCTCCAGCTGATAGCTTACGCTCAATTTCTTCTGGATTGCTCATGTAAGAATCAAAAGCTTTGCGTTCTGTGGCATATTTATCCAAAATCAGCTGCATAAACTCCTTTTTGGCATGCCCATATCCATAATTTCCCCCTAGATAATTCTTTCGCATCTGAGTAGTCTGATCGGGAGTGGCAATCAAGCTATAGAGTTTAAAGACATTACAGATATCTGGATTCTTAGGTTCCTCCAGCGGAGTACTGTCCGTTATGATGCTATTCACATTTTTCTTCAATTCCTTTTCCGGAAGAAAGATGTCGATGAAGTTATTGTACGATTTACTCATTTTTTGCCCATCCGTACCTGGAATAGTCTTCACTTCCTCAGAGATCCGAGGTTCGGGTAAAGTCAAAAGTTCTTCACCTACTTGACGATTAAATGCAGCAGCAATGTCTCGACACATTTCCAAATGTTGCAATTGGTCCTTTCCAACAGGTACCAGATTCGCCGAATACAATAAAATATCCGCTGACATCAAGACAGGATAAATGAAAAGACCTGCATTCACATCGGCCAGACGTTCTGATTTGTCCTTGAAGCTATGAGCATTTGCCAGCATCGGGAAAGGAGTGAAGCAGCTCAAGAACCAAGTCAATTCTGCAACCTCAGGTCGTCGAGATTGTCGGTAAAAAACTGTTTTTTCGATATCTAATCCAAAGGCTAACCAAGCTGCAGCCACAGCACGGGTATTTTCCTTGCGAAGTTCACTATCCTTTGAACTTGTCAATGAATGAAAATCCGCGATAAAGATATAGGACTCCTCGTTATTTTGCTTGATCAATTCAATCGCAGGAACAATCGCACCGAGGATATTTCCCAAATGCGGTCTTCCACTACTTTGAATACCTGTTAATACTCTTGCCATTGGTCTAATTTTGTTGCAAAATAAGTAAATCAACCTATTAAACTTTGAAATTATCCGTTATTTGCTGACATGATTGGTGTACAAAAAATATTATTTGGCTTGATCCTGTTGATTGGATATCCTCAAGTTATTCAGGCTCAGGAGGCTGTGATTCCTCGATTGATTTGGAAAGTCAATAAGATCGACTTGGGAACCGTATTGGAAGAAGAAGGGCCTAAAATCGCTGAATTTGAATTTACGCACACGCAAGATTCACTTTTTTTCATTGAGCTAGTAGTGACTGATTGTGGCTGTACGACAGTTAGTTACAATCAAGATACCCTGGCTGTTGGGGAAAGTGGCAAGGTGGCTATTTCTTTTGACCCAAGTTCAGGTGCTGGTTATTTCTCACGAATGATTATTGTCAAGGGAAATCTTATGAACAGTCAAGACACCTTATATATAGAAGGAACTGCGGTTCCTTTTCCTGAAAAACCTGACGCTGCTTACCAGCGAATTGAAGGAAACTTGGGCTTCCGATTGAATAAAGTCAATATGGGTGAGGTATTAACCAATGAGCCTAAGTTGAAGCAGGTAGAAATTTTCAACTTTGGCGCAGCCCCGATTAATGCACAAAGTCTGACAGTCGAAGGTCCGGCATTTATCCAGGTAACTCAGCGCGATCAACTCATCTTTCCCAATCAGCGGGGCTTATTGGATGTATATTTTGATGGAAATGAAAAAGGTGATTTGGGCTTTTCTGAAGATCAGGTAGTCTTGAGTTGGGGGGAAGATTACTTGGTTCGATTAGCTGTTTTGGCAAATGTATTCGAATATTTTCCGCCCATTCCCAAAGATGAGCTCAATGATGTGGCACAGTTGGCAATAGACCCTAAAGAGATTGATTTAAGAACGATTAGTCAGAATGCCGTCCAGAAGAAGTCTGTTACACTGACCAATAAAGGAAGGGAGGAATTAGTGATACGCAAGATTCAAGGAAACTGTGAATGTCTTACCCTTGAGATTCCTAAAACCACCCTAAGACCAGGCGAGTCTATCGAGCTTCAGATTACTTTTGATCCCAAAGGAAGAAAAGGGATTGATCAGCGAAATATTTATATTTTCAGTTCTGATCCTCTTAATTCCGTCCAATTGCTAGTGCTTAAAAGCAGAGTTGAGTAAGATCATTTCTGTATATTTATCTATTCGGTTTTTTAACCTTTCCAAATGAAAAGATCCTTCTTAATCTTCGTTCTCTTAGCCATTTCTATTTTTTTTAGTGGATCTAAAGTTCTTGAAATAAACCCTTACCGAGTTTACCCATACCTACAGGTGTATGACCAAGGCAAGATTCAATTGACTTGGATTAGTAATACCTTGACATCAAGTGAGATTACGATTAAAAATCAGGAAGGAGCAGTGATTTTTTCGAAAAATGTCACTGGAGAAGCTTTACCCGAGGTTTATTATTCTGAAGCTGAAAAGAATCAAAGCATATCAGGCTTGGAAAAGGGGAGCTGGCTTCAATCAGACCAAGCATTCAAATACCAGATACAAGTAGCCCTGCCTCCTGGAATCATAGTTAGTTATCAAGTTTCTTTGGGTGGATTTTTTTACGAATCATCATTTAAAACTCCAAAGGATAAAAATGCTTGGGATAAAATCAGGTTTGTCGCACTGGCAGATTCTGAGACAGAGCCCAGAGGTAGGATGACTTACCGAGAATGGCTTCCTGGGCAACCTTTGATTCGACCATTTACTATTCCTCAGCTCTGGAAGGATAAGTTTGGTTTTACTACACTTGAAAGCTTTGAGATACCTAATTACATGCTTACTGAGCAAAAGGGCTATGCTGAAAATCTAAAAATTATTAATTCCAGGGATATTGACTTTATGGTCATGCCCGGAGATTTGGTTCAAGGTGGAGGATATCAACCTGGATGGGACGAGTTTTTCAGACACAATGCAGGTGAGTTTGACCGAGGTTTTAGTAATTATCCCGTGATTCCATCTTTTGGGAATTGGGAGAATTTCGGGGCCCTGAATGGTGGCTATGGTGACACACAGGGTGGGGAATTTGCACCTGTAGTAGCAAGGAGAAGGTATCAAGCTTATTTCAAAACTCCAGTCTCGGATCCACTTCAAAAGCATGGTCAAAGCTATTATCGATCTGACTATGGGCCAATCACCATTTTGACCATAGATTCTAGCAATGGAACTCCGGATCAATTGGCATCAGATTTTGATGGAGTGACAAAGTTGAAGGGAAAAGAGTTTACAGTACCGGGAACAGACACTCAAGAGAATTATACTGAAGCTACTTATAAGGCTAGGGGAGGAAATGACCTTAGCGGTTTTGCTCCTGGATCAGACCAATATGTGTGGCTGGAAGGAAATCTAAAGGATGCAAAGGAGTCAGGACAACTGATTTTTGTCCAATATCATCACATTGCATTCAGCTCAGGTGAACATGGAGTTCCTTTAAATCATGAATTGAGTGTGGGACAAGTGGGAACTCCAATGCAGATCTTAAATCCACTTTTCGAACAATACGAAGTTATTGCAGTCTTATCCGGCCATGATGAGACCTTTGAAAGAAGTTTAGTAGATCAAGACAATGATGGTAAAGGCGTTCTCTACTACGATGTTGGTGTTGCTGGCGATGGTCTTAGATCGGTGAAGCGTGATTGGAAAAGTAATCCATTAAATACACTTGATTATAATCCCTATTCCAAATGGACCGCAGACCAAAATTCAATAGAGCAATGGAATACTTCTGGTACTCGTCCAGTTTTGACAGATGGAGGCAAGCATTATGGCCATTTGGAAGTTAATCTTGAAAAAATAATTGAAGGAGGGGAGACGTTTGCTAAAATCAAATTCAGTCCGATCTATGCATTTCCAGTGATGGATGAGAATTATAATCTAATCCGTGTGGAGCGTCGTGTGTATGCAGATGAGCTTGAGTTGAAAATCAAGCTAAAGGCCGTAGCCTATGCGCCGGTTTTTATAGACGAGGTAATAAAAAAACTTGATGAAGCAGGTAAAACAATTTTAGTCCCATCTGATTTCTTAAGTAATTTCTCCGAAGCTGAAGGCATTACCTTTACGTATTCTAGATCTATAGAATTCACCTGTGTTGATCTTGGGATAAAAGAAATCCAGATCAATGCCAAAAGTCCAAGCGGAGAAACTTGGGTCAAAATAGTCAAAGTAATTGTTCTTGATGAAATCAAACCGATCCTAGTCACCCAAAACATAACAATAGTTATTGACACTTCGAAAGGAGCAGTGGAAATCAACCCAGAAACTCTAATAAAAACTATCTCTGATAATTGCGGAATCAAGGAATTTGGATTAAATAAGAATTCCATTAATTGTGAAGATATCGGTAAAACAGTAGTTATTGAGGTTACGGCGATCGATTTTGCAGGTAATTCGACTAAATCAATGGCTCAAATCAGTGTATTGAGTGAAAATTCCAGACCTGTGACAATCATTGGGAATACTAAATATTGCAAGGGGTCGAGTACTATTCTAACACTAAATTCTACTGCTCCTTTTGAAGTAGTGAAATGGCGAAGAAACGGCGTGGAGCTCAGTGGAGCTCTTGCCAAAACGCTTGTAGCAAAAGAACCTGGAGCTTATGAAGCATTGGTGCGCTATCAGGGGGCATGCTTATCGGAAACTATCAAGGTGGAGGTTACCGAGAATGCACTTCCAACAGGTGAAATCAGTAAAGACGGCAAACTTCTAATCGCCCCGACCGCTAGTAGCTATCATTGGTATAGAAATGGGGAAAAAATCTCAGGTGCCATTAATAAAACATATCAAGCCACGCAAGAGGGTGAATATACCGTGGAAATCACTAATGCTGCTGGCTGTGCTGCTAAGTTGAATAGCGTGACTTTCACTGCCTCTGACTTTGATGAGACTACTTTTCCACCAATTAAGTCAACTGTTATACTTGAATTGAACCAAGATGGTAAAGCTATATTAAAGGCAGAAAATTTATTTGAAACTTGGCCATTGTCCGATCCAAGTATTACTGTTTCGATCAGTAAAATTGATTTTTCCTGTGAAAATGTTGGTGAAAATTTAGTCAAAGTCACTTTGACTGATTCAAAAGGTCAGACCAGTATTAAGGATGTTTCGGTGTTAGTGAAAGATAATTTACCTCCAATTTTCAATTCAAAATCACTAGAATTAGAGCTTGACCTAAGCAAAGGAGAACTTGAACTGAATCCAGAAAACTTTTACACTGATTTAAAAGACAATTGCGGGATTAAGGAGATCAGTATTAATCGAACATCTATTACATGTGAGGACCTTGGAAAAGTAATTCCAATTGAAATCAGAGCAGTTGACCTTGCGGGAAATGTAACTGAGAAAACGACTCAACTTACGGTTATAGCAAAAAATTCGGCTCCAGTGACGATTACTGGCTCAGTTGAGTTTTGTCAAGGATCAAAATCAGAATTGACTATTAATTCGACTGCCTCTTTTGAAGTGGTTCGATGGAGAAGAAATGGGGTTGAGGTAGTTGGTCAGCAAGGGAAAGTGCTGACTATCGAGGAGGGAGGAAACTATGATGCGGTAATCCGATATCAAGGAGCTTGCCTGGCTGAAACAGCTAAATATGAAGTCAAGTTAAATCCAATTCCTACAGGAGAAATTAAGCCAGATGGAAATAAATTGGTCGCTCCAGAAGGTGATTTCACTTACCAATGGTTCCGAAATGAAGTGCTAATCCCGGAGGCTACCCAAAGGGTGATCACGTTATTTGAAATGGGAAGCTACTCAGTAGAGTTGACCAGCACGGCAAGCTGTAAAGCAAAACTTAAAGCAGTGGAGGTCACTATTGCTGGACTGATTAGACCAAATATGATCTTATCTGAGGAATTAAAAATCTATCCCAATCCTGCAACGAATCGGATCCAATTGGAGCTTGAAACGGATCAGGCAATAGCTATGAAGTCAATCAAGATTTATAGTTTTGAAGGAAAAGAGGTGACTGGAATCATCTCCATTCAAACTAATTCTGGAGCTTCCTATCAGTTGGATATTTCAGCAATAGCTGCTGGGACCTATTTAGTTATGTGGGAAGGAGAGGAGAATAAATTGTTTATTGGGAAGTTCGTCAAGCGATAAATTAAATAATAAATCAAAAAAAAGCCTCAAGAAATTCAATTCTTGAGGCTTTTTCACTTTAGACTCATTTTTTATTTAAACGCTTGCAATCCAGTGATCTCTTGACCTAAGATCAACAAATGAATATCATGCGTGCCTTCGTAAGTCAACACAGACTCCAAATTCATCATGTGACGCATTAGTGGATATTCCCCTGTGATGCCCATTCCACCGTGGATTTGTCTAGCCTCACGAGCGATGTTTATAGCCATCTCCACATTGTTTCGCTTTGCCATTGAAATATGCACAGTTCGGGCAGTTCCTTCATTCATCATTTTACCTACTTTCCAGGCTAATAATTGAGCTTTCGTAATTTCAGTAAGCATCTCTGCCAGTTTCTTTTGTGTCAATTGGAATCCTGCTATTGGCTTTCCAAACTGAATTCTCTCCGCGGCATATTTACGAGCGGATTCGTAGCAATCCATCGCTGCTCCTATAGCTCCCCATGCGATTCCAAATCTTGCTGAATCCAAGCACATCATCGGGGCTCCAAGACCAGACTTATTTGGAAGTAAATTTTCCTTTGGAACTTTCACATTATCAAAAACTAACTCTCCAGTGCAAGAAGCTCTCAATGACCACTTTCCATGTGTTTCAGGAGTAGAAAACCCTTCCATTCCCCGCTCCACGATTAGGCCATGGATTCTTCCTTCTTCATTCTTCGCCCAAACCACCGCGATATCAGCTTTTGGAGAGTTGGAAATCCACATTTTGGCACCGTTCAATAAGTAATGATCTCCCATATCCTTGAAGTTGGTAACCATTCCGCTTGGGTTAGACCCATGATCTGGTTCTGTCAATCCAAAACATCCTAAAAATTCACCTGAAGCAAGTTTTGGTAAATATTTTCTTCGCTGCTCCTCAGAGCCAAATTTATAAATCGGATACATCACTAACGAACCTTGCACAGAAGCAGTTGATCGCATCCCGGAGTCACCTCGTTCGATTTCCTGCATAATCAATCCATAGGCAATGTAATCTAATCCACCACCGCCATATTCCACTGGAATCTGTGGACCAAATGCTCCTACATCTCCAAATTTCTTTACGATATCATATGGGAAATAAGCCTTTTGAGCCCAGTCCTCGATGTACGGCGAAATTTCTTTTTTCACAAAATCACGAATTGAACTCCGGATCAACTTATGCTCCTCGGTTAGCAAATCGTCCAAATCTAGAAAATCTACCCCTTCGAATGTGTCCTGCTTTTGAGATTTTTGGATTGCAATGGCTTCCATGTTATTTTGTTTATTAGATTGAATCAATGACTTTTGTCTGAAAGAAAAGCCCCTTTGACAACTCGAAGTAAATAGATCGAAGGCTAAAAAACTACCTTTTTTTCTAAAAAAGTACCTATGAACGAGTCACAGTTTGACCCTAAAATACTTGATAAAATTCACCAACTTCAAGAGAAATTTAAAGCCTCTGGCCAAGATATGCTTTCCTACCTGGAAGGCTTGCTCTATGCTGATTACCTGACGTATTGGGAATACATCAATCTGGATGTGCTTTTGTCCTTGCAGCAACCAAAAACAAGCTTCAAAGACGAGAAGATTTTTATCATATACCATCAGATTACGGAGCTTTATTTCAAATTGATTATCTCCGAAATGGAGCAAATCTCAGATAAGGATTCCATTACGGAGGCTTTTTTTATTGAACGGATGGAGCGGATCATGATGTATTTCGATCATTTGATTAGCTCCTTTGCAATGATGTGGAAAGGCATGGAGCGAGAGCAATTCTTAAAATTCAGAATGTCATTGCTTCCATCTAGTGGTTTTCAAAGTGCTCAATATCGTGAAATTGAGCTGATGGCAGCGGATGCGTTCAACTTGGTGTCGCTTCAATTCCGAGGTGAGCATGATTATCACTCTCCTTCTGATGACCTATTTCAGCATTTGTATTGGCAGCAAGGAGCGATCGAGTTGGCTACTGGTCAAAAGACTTTAACGCTGAAAAACTTTGAGTTGAAATATGGAAAGAAACTGATCGAACTGATCGAAAACTATAGGCGTAAAAATCTCTGGCAAAAATATATGAGTCTGGGCGAACCTAGTGATCAATTAACTGAGATCATGCGTCAGTTTGATTTGAAAGCCAACGTGTTTTGGCCTTTGGCTCATTACAAATCCGCAGTTCGATATCTTCAAAAAGATCCTGTGGATATCGCTGCTACAGGGGGGACTAACTGGCAGAAATACTTGCCTCCTCGTTTCCAAAAGGTAATTTTCTTTCCAGAGATTTGGTCAGAAAGCGAAAAAGAAGAGTGGGGTAAAGGCTGGGTGGTCAAGGAGATTTTTGGCGAAGATTGATCGCTGAACTAACTATTATCCTTTTATCTGGAAATTTTCTAGCGCAAAAGCCTCCTCATTATTAAAGCAAAAATCATCTACCAATCGCTCGGTATCTTCCCTGCTTTTCAGATGGGTCAAATGAGTAGCATCTGGATTCCTTCGTGCTTGCTCAATCTCAAAAATCAGATTATTAAAAAATATGTCAAATTCCAATGCAGTAGGATAAAAGTCTGTAGGATCGATCAATCCTTCGAAATCTGTTCCGATCGTTATGGATTTCCAGATCCTTAATTTTTGATCCTCTGAAAAATTCATATTCGAATAAACTCCCTCGGCAATTCCTTCGATATTTTGTATTCGTTTCTGTACCAGCAGGTTTTGAGATTAAGAAGCTAGCAAATGGCACATCTGATTTTTTCCAAAAAATAGATAAAAGCAAAGCTGACCAAAACCTTTGTTTTGATTTGAGCAAAATAGCCTCTTCTGACGAAAATCACCATTTTCCACTACTTTCTGATACTCAAATTCAAAATGAATTCGAAGCTAATCAACTCTTGACAGTGGCTGCTCCCGATGTCAAAAGAACGATTCAAGGAATCAATGATCCCAATATTTTTGGAATCGGATGTGGCGATTTGGTTTTTGATAGATATGAACTCTATAAAGATTACAATCAATCAATTCAGCACTTTGATATTCCTTTTTTCCAAGTCATTGGCAACCACGATATGGATTTTGGAGTCCGGTCTGATGAGTGGAGTAGTCAAACGTTTAAGGGGCATTTCGGTCCAACTTATTATTCCTAGAATCGTGGAGAGATTCATTATGTAGTTTTGGATGATGTGTTTTATCTCGGTACTTCTTCCAAGTATATCGGATACATTCCTGAGGAACAGCTGGCTTGGCTAGAACAAGATTTAGCACAAGTTGAAAAAGGTAAAACTGTCGTCGTCGCACTACATATTCCAACTTTTACAGGAGCAGTCAATCGCTATCCAGATCGAGATGTGCTAGGTGGAACAGTCAGCAATCGGGAACATTTATATCATCTTTTGGAAGGCTATCAGGTTCATTTGCTGTCTGGTCATACTCATTTCAATGACAATATGATAAACGGAAATGTCTATGAGCATTGTCATGGGACTGTCTGTGGAGCTTGGTGGTCAGGTCCGATTTGCTTTGATGGCACACCAAATGGCTATGCGATCTACGAAGCAAAAGGTGCGAAACTTCGCTGGCAATACAAGGGAACTGGAATGGATGTGAATGAGCAATTCAGAGTTTACAAGAAAGGTTACCACCCAGATCATCTGGATTCCATAAGTATGAACTGCTGGAATTATGATCCGGCTTGGGAAATCAGCTGGTTTGAAAATGGAATCAAAAAAGGTGCTCCCGATAAAATATTAGCTATGGATCCTTGGAGTATAGAATTACATACAGGTTCGGAGTTGCCAGCTCGAAGGGAATGAGTTGAGCCACAAGTCAATGATCACATATTTTTCTTTAAACCCGGATCAATAGAAAATCTGGTGGTTGAGGCTAAAGATCGCTTTGGCAAGGTTTATTCGAAGAAGGTTTAGTATCCTTCCATAAGTCAATTTACCGCAATGTTCGCAAAGGCTTCTCGATCAGTCACAAATCAATATTCTAAGAACAAAAAGATCTAATCCTGCACATCACAGTCTAGGGTCTTTTTCTTTTAAGGTCAAGATTCAGATTGTTCAGGTTCTCCAGAAGCTGGGCTTGGCTTATTCTTTCATCTCGGGGTGTGATTTCTAGTTCACACATGTTTTTTTGGAAATGAATTCCATTTGAACGCTATATTTTGAAGTAATTTTCCAATTTTTGGCCTTTATTCTGAAAATCGATGAACCTACATTATTGTAAAAATTACGAAGAGATGAGCGCTTTGGGAGCTGAACTGGTGCTCGCTGAGGTGGAAGCCAATCCGGAATTACTTTTTTGCGCTGCAAGTGGGAATTCGCCTTCAGGTCTTTATGCTCGTATGGAAGCAAAGCATCAAGATTCACCAGATTTCTTCACTAGGATGCGAGTGATCAAGCTCGATGAATGGGTGGGTTTACCTGCCGATTCTACCTTCACTTCGGAATATGATGTACAGGAAAAATTGTTAAAAAAACTCCATATTTGGGAGGGCCGATATGTCTCTTTTGATGCGCAAACTTCGAATCCACAAGCAGAATGCGATCGGATTCAGGATGAATTGGATGAAATTGGCCCGATTGATATTTGTGTTTTGGGAGTTGGAATCAATGGCCATCTGGCATTGAATGAACCTGCTGACTATCTTCAAACCTATTGTCATCTTGCCAAATTAAGTGAAACTACTTTGAGCAGTGGGATGATCGAAAAAGTAGGAGTTCCGCTATCGCAAGGAATGACAATG
>CAWUWQ010000169.1:0-2874 GCA_963926065.1 uncultured Algoriphagus sp. | reverse complement strand
TCCAGCTGATCTTGGTGCTAGGCCGGTGACTATTTATACCAAGATAAATGAAACCGAAATGGAGGAGCGTTATTGGAAGACGGTGGATAAACTAATTAAAAAGTAGGATTGGGAATTTCGATTTGGCAAAGGGTTTCAATTTGCTCCCCGGAGTGCAGCGAAAAAAAAATTCATCATTAAGGAATGAAATAGTGATTGAGTCAACCTTCGAGGCCGTTAACTTTGTTATTCTTTTTGAAATTTCTTCGATGTTTGTGTTTAAAAAACTATAAAAAAAGCCTTTGAATCTTCAGATTCAAAGGCTTTAGTATTTTTTGGAAGAGTTGATTAATCGACCAAATAAGTACTTACAGGTATGTAAGGCATATTGAATGCTTCTGCCACTGCTTTGTAAACAACGTCTCCATTGATGATATTTAAGCCTAGAACTAATTCAGCATTTTCTTGAGCTGCTTTTTTCCAGCCTTTATCTGCCAATTGCATCGCATAAGGAAGCGTCGCATTAGTCAAAGCAAGAGTAGAAGTGTAAGGAACAGCTCCTGGCATATTTGCTACACAATAGTGAACGACATCATCTATGACATAAGTCGGGTTCTCATGTGTGGTAGGCTTACAAGTTTCGATACAACCTCCTTGATCTACAGCTACATCTACTACAACAGTTCCAGGAAGCATTTCCTTTAGCATATCTCTTGTGATCAAATGTGGGGCTTTGGCTCCAGGGATCAATACTGCGCCGATTATCAAGTCATGATTTTTGATAAGTTTACGAATGTTGAATTCGTTAGACATCATCGTTCTTACATTAGCTGGCATGACGTCTGCGAGGTATCTCATTCGGGGAAGATTCACATCCATAATGATCACATCTGCACCAAGCCCTGCTGCCATCCAAGCAGCTTGAGTTCCTACGATTCCTCCTCCTAAGATCAATACTTTTGCAGGAAGTACACCGGGTACACCACCAAGAAGAATTCCTCTTCCGCCAAGTGGTTTCTCCAAGTAATTTGCGCCTTTTTGAACAGCCATTCTACCGGCTACTTCAGACATCGGAATAAGTAGTGGAAGACTTCGGTCAGATTTCTCTACTGTTTCGTAAGCCAAGCAAACTGCTTTGCTTTCAATCATAGCTAAAGTCAAAGGCTCATAAGAAGCAAAGTGGAAATAGGTAAAAAGTAATTGTCCTTCTTTGATAAGGCTGTATTCTGCTTCAATCGGCTCTTTTACTTTCATAATCATCTCAGCAATCTCATAGGTGGCTTCGATAGTAGGAATTATTTGAGCACCTGCGATTTCATAATCCTCATCCAAAAAACCACTGCCTTCACCGGCGGTGTGCTGGACATAAACAGTATGACCTCTTTTGATCAATTCTTGGGCACCGGCAGGAGTAAGTGCTACGCGGTTTTCATTGTTTTTAATTTCCTTAGGAACACCTATAATCATGGCGAAATGGGATTGGATTTGATGAATAATAGAGCAAAGATACTAAGCGTAAATAAATTGGAAAGCCAGATTAAGAATAGTATTTGGTCTGATTTCGAAAATTTTGCTTTTTCAAAATAATCTTCGGTTTAAAAGTTTTAAGATTTAGAAAATTTGTAAAATTAAACTTTAAACAAGTTTAATTTTGATTTTTTTTTCAAAGTGTAGTGAGAAAATAGCATAGGGTAGATATTCCTATTTTAATCTGTTTTCTACTGATAAAATTCAATAAACAAAATTAAATTTTTTAAATATGATTTTTACCTACTATTATCCAAATTTTTATCTGAAAAATTTAACTGTTGAAATTTGGATGAAAGTCAGATTTGGCTATTTTTGGGTAAGTAAAGTCCTTAACTTTACTTCAACCCAAAAAATAGCTTTAGAATACTTTGATATGTCAAAAGTCCAATCAGTACCTAAATCCACACTTTCGCTCAATTTATCTCCAGAGATCATCTTAGCTGATTTTAGGATGGCGATGTTGAGTAGGCATGCCTCTTTGATCGGCAGGAAAGAGGTTTTCATGGGAAAGGCAAAGTTTGGGATTTTTGGTGATGGTAAAGAGCTGGCACAGCTTGCGATGGCCCGAGCTTTTCAACTGGGAGATTTTAGAGCGGGCTATTACCGCGATCAGACTTTTATGATGGCCTTGGGTGAATTAAAGGTTCAAGAATATTTTGCCCAACTCTATGCGCATGTTTCTGTGGAGCAAGAGCCTGCTAGTGCTGGTCGATTAATGAATGGGCATTTTGCTACTCGATCGTTAAATAATGATGGAAGCTGGAAGAATCTTACAAAGATGAATAATTCAGCTGCTGATATTTCTCCTACTGCAGCTCAAATGCCAAAGCTTTTGGGATTGGCTTATGCTTCTAAGATCTATCGTCAGAATAAAGAATTGAAGGGTTTCTCTCAATTCTCTGTGAATGGGAATGAAGTGGCTTGGGGTACTATTGGAAATGCATCAACTTCCGAAGGGATGTTTTATGAAAGCATCAATGCGGCAGGAGTCCTTCAGGTACCGATGGTAGTTTCTGTCTGGGATGATGGTTACGGGATTTCTGTCCCAAAAGAATTCCACACTACAAAAGGAAGCATTTCCGAAGTTTTGGCGGGTTTTGAAAAGACAGATTCTGCACCTGGTTTTGAGATCCTGAAAGTTAAAGGATGGGATTATGAGGCACTTTTAGAGACATATTTACAAGCAGGTGAAATAGCAAGAACTTCGCATATACCAGTTCTTATTCACGTGGAAGAATTAACACAGCCTCAGGGTCATTCGACCTCGGGTTCGCATGAGCGGTATAAATCTCAGGAGCGATTGAACTGGGAAAAAGATTGGGATTGTAATACCAAATTCAGAGAGTACATCCTTTCCAATCAAAT
>CAWUWQ010000168.1:0-8236 GCA_963926065.1 uncultured Algoriphagus sp. | reverse complement strand
ATTTCATGACGAGCATGAAGTTCTATATGATTCAAAACGTTATGACGCTCAAAAAGCTCTTTCGTGTTTTTCGTTTTGTAAACGTCCAATGCCAAAGGAGTTGACTTCAAGTTTGACAATCCTCTTTTTTCTGCTTCTGCAGCCCACTCATCAGAATAGCCATCACCCTCAAATCTCACTTTCTTTGACTCTTTGATATACTTACGCAACACATTCACGATTGCAATTTTCTTTTCCTTGCCAGCAGTCATCTCTTTATCGATGTCTTTGAGCATAGTTTTCAAGACATCTGCTACGATCACATTCAATACCGTCATTGGTCCAGCTACATTGGCCTGAGAGCCAACTGCACGGAATTCAAACTTGTTTCCAGTAAATGCAAATGGAGAGGTTCTGTTTCGATCAGTATTATCAAGGATGATTTCAGGAATCTTGGATATTCCAAGCTTCATGTACATGTTATCACCTTTTTCAATCTTAATATTTCCATTCTTCTCCAGCTCATCAAGAATCTCTGTAAGCGTTTTTCCTAGAAATACAGAAATAATTGCCGGTGGAGCTTCGTTCGCACCTAGTCTAAAATCATTTCCTGCAGAAGCGATACTTGCTCGAAGCAAGTCTGCATTGTCATATACAGCCTTAATTGTAGCAACCAAGAATGTTAAAAACTGTAGATTTTCTCTTGCAGAATTACTAGGCTGGAACAAATTAACACCAGTATCAGTGATCAGTGACCAGTTGTTATGCTTACCACTTCCATTGACACCTGCGAAAGGCTTCTCATGAAGTAAAACTTTCAAATCATGCTTCTCAGCAGCTTTTTCCATCACATCCATCAAAAGTTGGTTATGATCAGTAGCCTTATTGATTTCTTCGTATACGGGAGCTACTTCAAACTGTCCTGGAGCCACCTCGTTGTGACGAGTCATCACCGGAATACCAAGCTTGTGTGCTTCTATTTCGAATTCAACCATAAAGTCCTTAACCCTAGAAGGGATTGAACCGAAGTAATGATCATCCAATTGCTGCCCACGAGCTGGACTGTGACCAAAAACAGTTCTTCCTGCCATGACCAAGTCCGGACGTGCAGAAAAAAGTGCTTTATCCACCACAAAATACTCTTGCTCTACCCCAAGAGAAGGTTGAACTTTCTTTACATTTCGGTCAAAAAGCTGACAAATCTGCAGAGAAGCATCATTGATAGCTTCAATCGATTTTAGAAGTGGAGTTTTAAAATCCAGTGCTTCTCCAGTATATGACACGAAGATTGTTGGGATACATAGCGTATTTTCAAAAATGAAAATCGGAGAGGTAGGATCCCAAGCTGTATAACCTCTAGCTTCGAAAGTTGATCTAATCCCACCATTTGGAAAGGAAGAAGCATCTGGTTCTTGCTGAACTAATGCTGTTCCTCTAAACTTCTCTAGCCCAGCATATGCGTCAAAAAATGAATCATGCTTCTCAGCTGTCGAACCTGTCAAAGGCTGGAACCAGTGTGTATAATGAGTAACTCCTTTAGATAGCGCCCATGTTTTTACGGCAGAGGCTACTTCCTCAGCTGCTGATGCATCGATTTTCGTTCCCTTATCGATTGCTTCCATTACCTTTTTGTAAACAGATGGCGCAAGAGATTCTCTCATCTGCTTGGACCCAAATACGTTAGTACCGAAATAATCTGAAATTTTTGTTGATGGAGCAGTGACAGTTTTCCGCTGTCTACTTTGCACCATGGATAAGGCTTGTTGTCTAAGTGTTGCCATTTCTACAATGTGTGGTTTAAAATTATATCTACAAAAATAGAAAAATACTCGTCTTTTAAAGCTTTTAGCAAAAAATTGAGGTTGATTTTTAAATAAATTACATAATTTTCAAAAAATCAAGCAGAATTTAAACCCAATTACTAAAAGTAATAGATTTTTGCCCTCAAAATTGGGGAATTGAAAACAAGACAAGTTTAATTACCTTTACCAACTTAAGAACATACACTAATTTTGAAAAAAGTAGCCTTCTATACCTTAGGTTGTAAGCTAAATTTCTCCGAAACCTCTACCATTAGCAGGCAATTTGAAGAAAAGGGATACCTGAAAGTCGATTTCCAAGAAAATCCTGACATTTTCATCATTAACACATGCTCTGTCACCGAGAACGCGGACAAGAAATGTAAGAAGATCGTCAAAGAGGCGAAAAAGATCTCGCCAAATTCTTATGTGACTATTATCGGTTGCTATGCGCAGCTTAAACCTCAAGAAATCTCCGAGATCGAAGGAGTTGATGCAGTCTTAGGTGCAGCCGAGAAATTTAGATTGATAGAGTTGCTGGATGATTTTGCAAAAGCTCAGGAAACCAAAGTACTAGCTTCTGAAATACAAGAAGCTACTATATATAATAATGCGTATTCGATCAATGATCGGACTCGGACCTTTTTGAAAGTTCAAGATGGATGCAACTATGGATGTGCTTTCTGTACGATCCCGCTTGCCCGAGGAAAAAGCCGAAGCAATACCATTGAATCAGTTTTAGAATCAGCGCGAGAGATCGCCGCGACCGATGTCAAAGAAATTGTACTCACCGGTGTAAACATCGGGGACTTCGGGATCGTCGAAGGAAAACGTAATGAGCGCTTTGCAGATTTAGTATTTGCCATCGATGAGCTAGAAGGAATCAATCGCTTCCGAATCTCCTCCATTGAACCAAACTTGCTGACAAATGAAATAATCTCATTTGTCGCTACTTCCAAACGATTTGTGCCTCATTTTCATGTTCCGCTTCAATCGGGCTCAAATACCATTCTGCGTAAAATGGGCAGACGTTACCTTCGCGAACTTTATGAGGATCGAGTATCCAAGATTAAAAACTTGATGCCGCATGCCTGCATAGGTGTAGATGTCATCGTAGGCTTCCCAGGCGAGACGGATGAGCTATTTTTAGAAACTTATAATTTCCTGAACGAACTCGATATTTCTTACCTCCACGTATTCACCTATTCTGAGCGAGCAAATACACGAGCAGCAGAGATGGAGGAAGTCATTCCAATGAAAAAGCGGAACGAGCGATCTAAGATGCTTCGGATTCTTTCAGAGAAAAAGCGGAGAAAATTCTATACCGAAAATCTAGGAAAGACCTTTACTGTTCTTTTTGAAGAAGATGTGGAAAATGGGAAAATTCATGGGTTCACTGAAAACTACATTCGGGTTGCGGTCAAATATGACCCGATGCTGATCAACGAACTCAAACTGCTAACCTTAGAACAAATCAATGAACAAGGAAATGTAGAGGCCTTGGAGCCGGATTTCGTATTTGAAAAACACTAAATCAAAGGGAATCACTTTTTACGATTCCCTTTTTTTATTTCCCTATGGCCTAAACTTTTTTATTCATTTATTCCAAACCAACCTATTTTTCCTAAATTCATCTTCAGCAAAATCAATTTTTAGTGAGCAAAAAACATATCCCCATTTTAATCCAAGACGAACCTTGGTTGGCTGATTTTGAAACACAGATCCAAGAACGGAAAGCTCGCTTTGAAAAAGCCCTACATGAGATTGAAAACTACAGTGGTAGCATTACCGAGTATGCAGGAATGCACAAATACTACGGGATTCATTTTGAATCTTGGCGAAATGGCTGGGTCTATCGGGAATGGGCTCCCGCTGCAAACCAACTCTATTTTATCGGAGACTTTAATGGCTGGAACCTTTCTTCCCACCCTATGCGGCGAAATCCTCGAGGAGATTGGGAGATTTTCCTTCCTTATGAGGAATACAAAGACCGCTTTGTCCATCAAGGAAAAGTAAAAGTACGAGTAGAATCTGCCAAATTCACCTTGGATCGGATTCCTGCATACATCACTCGAGTGGTCCAAGATCCTGAAAATCATGATTTCTCAGGACAACTTTGGTTTCCTGAAAAATTCCAATGGAGTGATTCTGACTTTTCTCCAAAATCAAATTTCAAACAACCAATGATCTATGAATGCCATATTGGTATGGCTCAGGAGAAATTGGGAGTTGGGACTTATGCGGAATTCGAGGAACTCACTTTACCGCGTATTAAAGCAGCAGGATACAACACCATCCAAATGATGGCAATAATGGAGCATCCATATTATGGCTCGTTTGGCTACCATGTATCGAATTTCTTTGCTCCTACTTCCCGGTTTGGCACACCTGAGGAACTCAAATCCTTGATCAATAGGGCACATGAAATGGGAATCGCAGTGGTGATAGACATTGTGCATTCGCATGCAGTGAAAAATGTAAATGAAGGACTCAACGAATTTGACGGGAGCGAAAACCAATATTTTCATCCTGGCGAAAGAGGCTATCATGAAGGCTGGGATTCCAAGCTCTTTGACTACGGTAAATTCCAAGTGCAACAGTTTCTACTTTCTAATATCCGTTATTGGCTTGAGGAGTTTCATTTTGATGGATTCCGTTTTGATGGGGTGACTTCGATGATTTACAATCATCATGGACATATTTCCTTCGGAGATGCCTCGGCCTACTTCGATGAGGGAGTAGATGAAGATGCCCTGCTATACTTACAGTTAGCCAATACACTTATTCATACAGTGAATCCAAATGCAATTTCTATTGCCGAAGAAGTAAGCGGAATGCCCGGTCTTTGCCGAGGTGTGGCAGATGGAGGGATAGGATTTGACTATCGTCTGGCTATGGGAATCCCTGACTTTTGGATCAAGACACTCAAGCATAAGCTGGACGAGCAGTGGGACATGTTTGAACTTTGGCATGAACTGACAAACCGACCAAAAAAGGAAAAATCTATCGCCTATGCCGAGAGTCATGATCAGGCTTTAGTGGGGGATAAGTCCATCGCCTTTTGGCTAATGGATAAGGATATGTATTTCAACATGTCTGTTCTTCAACCCAGTTTGGTAGTGGACCGAGGTGTCGCACTTCACAAAATGATTCGGATGATCACACTCACATTAGGTGGTGAAGGTTATTTAAATTTCATAGGAAATGAATTCGGCCATCCAGAGTGGGTAGATTTCCCGCGAAAAGGAAATGATTGGAGCTATCAATACGCTCGGAGACAGTGGTCACTCGTCGACGATACATTACTACGCTATCAGCAGCTGGATGCTTGGGACAAGGCGATGATTAAACTGGCAACAGAGCATCAACTTCTTGCTTCCCCACCTGCTGTGCAACTTCATTTGGATCCTGATAAGAAAATCCTTGCCTACGAACGCGGCGGACTGATTTTTGTCTATTCCTTCAATCCAACGGAGTCATTTTTTGGCTATTCGATCTATGTACCAAAACCGGGAAGCTACCAGATCCTAATAGACTCTGACGAAAAGAAGTTTGGAGGGTTTAAGCGATTAGATCCTTCAATCAGCTATCCTTCCGATGATTCCCAACACCTCCAACTTTATATTCCTAACCGGGTGGTCATTGTACTCGTGCTGAAGAAATAAAAGTAGGTAAAACTGTGTCTTTCGCTCAAAAACAGGAAAGTATAGAGGGGAGAAAAATAGCAATTAAGAAGTTTTTAAAAATTTAGACTTATGAAAAGAACTATACTATTTACCCTCGCATTTTTAGCTTGTTCTTCAATTTTCGGACAAAGCCTTGATGAAAAATATGGTAAAGATGTGAAATCCATAGATGCAATAATCGCTACCTATTATGATGTGATTTCAGGGTCTAGTAATGCCCCATGGCAGTTTGAAAGAGACAAGTATATTCATTCTGAAAATGCTGTGGTAACCAGATTTGATGAAAATGAAAAAGCTGAATCGCATTCTCTGGAAGCAGAATACGTCCCATTGGCCTTATCACCAAAATCAGATTTCTACGAGAAAGAGCTAAAAAGAAAAGTAAGTCAGTTTGGAAATCTAGCCCAAGTATGGAGTGCGTTTGAAATTAGAACTGATCCGAATAGTCCTTCAACTATTAGAGGATTGAATAGTATCCAACTTCATCACGAAAATGGCAGATGGTGGATAGATAGTTGGACTTGCGAAATGGAGTCTGATAAGAGCACTTTGGTGACAGAATTTTTGACAAAGGAATAAGAATTTAATTACCAATTGCCTGGACAAATTCCGTGAATCACGAATACTAAAAAGGAAAAACCAACAGCGCATGCTGGCTTACCGTATTGAAATCTCGCCAAACCCGATTGAGTTCCGTATGGGTTTTGGCTCCTTCCAGTCCGGCAAAAGGGTAAAGTTTAGCATTTGATAAGCGGCAAGCCTGAGTGAGCTTTCGACTGATTCGACTGACTTTTTTTAGTGTGGCTGAAGAGATTTGGCTCTCTTGTTCCAATTCATCCCAAGAGCTGTTTACCGTTTTATAAAACTCCATTTTCAAGTCAATAATTCGTTCGAACTCCTTATTTAAGGATTTCTCAAAATGGCTCAATTCGAGGCTGCTAAATGCTTTCTGTTCTTGTCTTTTCCCGAAGGAAGCATCAACCAACTCCTGAAAGTGACCCGTAATACCCAAAATATTCACCGCCAAAGTTGCTTCTGCAAATTGTAGAAAAGGATAGCGATAGATCGGATCGTGAAGCGTGACTTTCTCTGGTGAAATCTCAAAGCATCTATCCACAGGAACTCTTAAATTCTCCGTCTTAAAAGCATTACTTCCAGTTGCAATCATTCCCATATAATTCCAGCCATCCAGAATCTCCACTTCTTCTTTTTCCAGGATAAATGCCTTGACTATTGGTTTACCAGACTTATCTATAATCTGAGATCCATTTTCATATATCTCGCAGTTCGCTGTAAAGTGGCTTGCATGCAAGGCTCCAGAGGCGTAGGTCCAGCTACCTGAAATCTGGTAGAATTCCCCAATCTTATTTGCTTTACCACCAACAAATCCAGATCCTGCAAGGCAAAACTTTGGATCGGAAAAAACTTCTTTGCTGAGAGACTTTTCCATAAAGCCTACAAACCAACCCGCGCCAGCACAAAGGGTAATCGTCCAACCCAAGCTTCCATCAACTTTGGCAAGTTTTTCTTCTAGCTCAAGTGCTTCCGGCAAGCTAAGTCCAAGCCCTCCCAATGTTTTTGGTACAAAAAGCTGAAACCACTTTTCACGATGGATCTCTTCCAGCCACTGGGGAGGTAAACACCGCAACTGTTCAGACTTCTTGGAAAGTTCTTCAGTAAAAACTGCTTTGTCAATCATCCAGTTAAAGTTCAAAGGTAGTATTTAGGAATAATTTGAAGTCCAAAAAAAAGCCGGAAAACCCGGCTTTAAAAATTATTTCTTCTTTTTCTGGGCGGCAAGCCATTCCATGATAGTAACAGGCCGATCATTGATTTTCACAGACAAACCGTCTAATTCTGTCCGAGCTTTGTTCTCATGAACATAGATCCAAGACCAATGTCCATTATATCTGTAATCATCTCCTCCATAAAAACCTGTAATGTCCGTCACATGATCGTAGTAGGTAAAATGCGCATTCTTCGCTCCTGCTTTAGTCAGTCGCTCAAATAAAGGCACTACGGTCTCTTCTGGCTTGGTCACACCGTCATCTTTGGAATGCACAAACCACATTGGAACATTCTTGATTTTTTGAATTTGAGCATCACTTACGAACTCATTATTAAAAGCCAAAGAGCTAATATATCCAGCAGCAAAGTATTCTGGGTGTTCAATAATCAACTTCAAGGACATGTAGCCCCCGTTCGAGCAGCCGCCAACATAGATCCTAGAAGGATCAATCTTAGGATTTTTGGCAACATAATCTTGAATTAAAGCAAATAGAGCTTCATGAAATACATCGCTTACTTGCCCTCTTGTCGTTCCCTCTTCGCTTTGCATCCAAAAAGTTGGGGCTTGAGGAACCAGTACATAGGCTCCACCGAATAACATCTGGATTTCAGGAGAAGCATAATTAAATGCCTTATTTCCCATAAGTGCGATGGTAGGATCAGATCCTCCTTCTCCTCCTCCGTGTAGCCAAATAATTAGCGGAGCTTTTTCCGGACTTGATTTAGGGGTAAAAGCTGCATAAGTCAACGTGGTATTGTCCTTGGTGAATTTCCCCTCCAAAGCAAAATCATCTACAATCGGACGAGTCCTTCCAGATTCTTCATTCCAAATATTACCAGATTTGGTGTCCAAAATTGTCATCTGATAGTCAATCCAGAAATTACCGCCTCGATTCCCTGCTCGCATGTATTGTATCGGAGAGCCCAAAGGCATTACTGGGCTCACAGCGAGCACTAATGTGGCATAACTCCCTTCTCCTACTC
>CAWUWQ010000167.1:0-4784 GCA_963926065.1 uncultured Algoriphagus sp. | reverse complement strand
AGATATTGCAGATCGAGCGGGTGTTACCAAAGGTTTAATCTCTCAAATAGAAAATAGTCGGACGATTCCTTCCTTACTCGTTTTGATTCAGATTATCAAAGCCCTGGAAGTGGATTTAGATTTGTTTTTTAATGATTTGGGCGCTCATGCGAATGCAGTTCCAATTTTAGTGCAGCGAAAAGCAGACTACGAACGCTTTGAAAAAGAACCCTCAAGCGGCTATGAATATTTCAGGATTTTCACCAAGAAAGTAAAGCAAAGTACGATCGATATTGTGCTGCTGGAGATCCAACCCGGGAGTTCCAGAGACTTCGTCCAAACAGAAGCATTTGAATACAAATACATCATTTCGGGTTCTGTCAAGTATCAGTTTTTAGATCAGGAAATAGAGCTAGGAGCTGGGGATTCGATGCTTTTTGATGGAAGATTGACACATAACCCCATTAATGAAGGAACTGAAGTCGTAAAAATGCTAGTCGTTTATTTTTTTGAAGAGAAGTGAGTCTGGGTCTGAAATTGATTATTCAAAAACTCCAATTTATAAATCACTAAATTCTTTTAAATCAAGGTATTTTCAATGTTCGCAGATTTATTTCTTAATTTCCAATCGGTCGACCATTGCTCCTTCGGTATTATACACCCGAAGTTCGAATCGATTAGGTGTAAGAGATACCATACCATAGTGAAATCCTCGGAATGTTTTTTCCGAAAACCAAACATGATTGGGGGCAAAATCTTCTAGATTTCCGCCCATGCCACCTAATTGGACGTAATGAATTCCGTTTTTTTCATCCAATTGATCTCCCTTTAGTGGGAAGCTGCGCATATAGGTGTGAAGATGTCCAAAGAAATAAACATCGACACCAGCTTCCTCAAGCAGAAGGATGAGTGGCTGTAATTTTCGGTCTCCAAAGGTGCTTTTACCTTTCCAGGTATTTCCATAATCGTCCTCATCTGCTGAATATGGAGCATGATGCATTGCGACAACCTTCCACTTGCTTTTGTTAGTTGCCAGCTGGGTTTTTATCCATTCATACTGCTTTCCTCCGGGTTGTAGCTCGCCTGACTGATTGCTATTTAGAATGAAGAATGTCGCAGGACCACTTTCCATTTTATAAAATCCTCCAGGGTTGGCTTGGGGATGATAGTAGTTGTACCAGAAAAGATCGCCCTCCCCATTACCTGGAACGGGTACCATCGGAATCCGACTTGTTAACGCCGAGACTCCGGGAAAATATTCCTGGGTCCATTGCCATTTGTTTTTTTCTTTCCCGCCATCAGTCACATCTCCCATATGCAGTACAAAATCGGGTCGCTCATCCCAGATTTTCAAGCCAATCTGCTCATTGATATGCGGTCGTGCTTCCGTATCTGAAACGACTCCAAAAACAATTGGTATTTTACTTGACGGGCTGGTTTTGAAAGTAAGTACTCCAGAATCGAGATGCTCATTTTCATTCGAATTGGCTTTGATTTGATAGAAATAAGCTTTTCCAGATTCAAGATTACCGAGTTGAGTGGTAAAGAGATTATCCTTTTTTGGAAAAAGCTGTAACTTTTTTTGTAAAGGTAATTCAGTTCCAAAAGTAAGTTCTACGGTGGACTGACGATCAGTTTCTACAATGATTTGCATGGTTGTCGAGTCGATTTGGAAGAGATATGGCTCAGCCAAAAAGTGAAAATGATCTGGAAAGCGATTTCCGGAAAGCATGAGATTTTGATGGTTTTCGAATGATTTCTTGGCTTGCTCCTCATCCCAGAGGTCGGGATAAATTGCTAAATGCTTCACATAATCATCTAATTGCATATAAGGTTCTTGATGGAAGTAGCCATTGATCACTAATTCTTCTTCACTACTTAAAAATGAAAAGGCCCCAACTTTTTTTCCATTTTCGAAAAGAATCATCTGGCCTTGATCCACAGCTAAAACTAAATGACTCCAATATTCCCTCCAAGGATCAAGGGAAATTGGGGAATAGTCGTCCTCAGCTGTTTTTAAATATAAATGGTTTTCCCAGACTCCAATATGCCATTTTTCTCCTGCTTTAATCTCAAATCCTATTGGCTCGTTGACGTGATTCAATAGCCAAATTTCGAGCGTAAAAGTTTCAGGTAGTTTGGTAGAAGGGATTCGGTATTGAGCAGAAATCGGCTGATTGATGAGTGGCGATTCAAAGGAAATTGGCTGATGATTTTGAAAAGGTCTGAGACTGAGGCTGTCTTGGAAAAGTATAGTTACTGCCTTTTTTGGTAGGCCTGCATTAGGATAAAACCACTGATCAAAGATTGGCTTTTGTTGAGCAATTGAAAATTGAAGTGTAAATAAGAATCCCAAAAGAAAAATCCAAAACCTTGACATAGTGATAGTATTAAAGTTCAAGATTAAACAAAAAGGATTTTTTATTATTGACTTGGGAATTATGATTATATCAATATTATGTTAACAATGCTCCTCTAAAAAAATCATCTAAGTTTGAATACGCTGTTTCAATAAATTGAACCTCTGATTTCAGCTTTTAGATCTTTGATTTAAGAAATTATCAATTCGCCAGACTTGATAAAAAGATACTAGTTGCTTACAGAGGGGTAAATCTTGCTTATTTTTAAGTGGAGCTTCTTACTCAAATAGATTCTTTACTACCACTAGATCTTTTTGGTGCGCCGTCACCACATCCATCTTTCCAGGGGTTTTGGATTCAAGACATTGCTCTATAACTAGATGAGGCCGGATACTTTTTTTCTTGAGCTGCTTTGCAAAAGTGGCGTAATCGATGTCACCCGAAGCCGAGAAAGTTTCATCCCAAATCCCATTGGTAGATTGTCGTAAGTGAAGTTCCACAATCCGATCGCCATACATTTTTAGAATGTCGAAAACTGCCAGTTCGGAATTTTCCGAACCCCGATACACCCAATGGGTATCGAAGCAAAATGCAACATTTTTAGGATCGGTATTTTGCAAAACGTGATGGATCTCTCGTGCTCCGGCTCGTAGCTCCATATCATGAGTATGGTACGCAAGCGTGATTCCCTTTTGTTTCAGTAATTTTCCCAGACTATTCATAGCTTCAACTTGAATTTTGAGTTGGGAATCGGTTTTGTTGACCGGATTGGTCCAGCTGATTGGACTGGGATTAGTGACTAATATTTTGCAGCCAAAAGGAGCTGCCACCTCCGCGATTTCAAGAATATTTCTGATTGAGGTTTCCACCTCTTCGGGTTCATGTAGGACTGAGTTGGCATACATTGAAGGCATTGAAATTCCGTTTTTTTTCATTTCTGGAATTAGTTGCTCCAGCACAGCTGCATTTTCAATAGCAGGTTCGTAGGCTTTGAGTCCTGTTTGGGCATATAGTTTCATGTCCGAAGCCATATTTTTCCCCCAAACCTCCCCATCTCTTCGGAAAAAAGTTGTCCAATTATAACTATTGGAGGCAATGGGTATTTCTTCAAAGGCAAATTCCCTGAAATCCAAACTCAGCAATAGCGGTACTGCGCCCAGAAAATTTCTCCGTTTCATAGTTTATTTTATTTCTATAGACTCTCCAATTTGAAGAATTTGATAAGGGATTCCTTCTTTTTCTGCGGCCTTTGCAAAGTTTTCAGAGTCCTCGGTATTGAATTCAAACATGTCGTAATGATGAGGGATTACAATTCCATATCCTACTGCTTTCCCAAATGCAGCAGCTTCAGAAGCACTCATATTTCCTGCAACTTTTCGTTCAGATTTATTTCCGTTGATTGGCAAAAGCAAGACATCAGGTTCGAATTGGGCTACTTTTTTCTCTAAGCCTTCATACCAAAGCGTATCACCTGAATGGTAAATCGAATAAGGTCCGATCTGAATGACATATCCCAGAAACTTATGATGTCCATTTTCATTGACCTCCAATTCATTATGAGCAGATGGAATCGCATTGATAGCTACTGCTTGGTTCAAAAAATAGCTCTGTCTATCGGTCAGTCCAATCGGAAAGTCGCGATCACAGCCCAATCGCTCCGCTACAAAATTCCGGTTGGCTTCTGGAATCACAAACCGAATCCCCGGATTGACTTCCAGAATCGGTTTGAGCGTCTCTGCATCCAAATGATCGGTATGATTGTGAGAAGATGTGACTAAGTCTAGAAAATTTAATTTCTCAGGTGAAACTGCAAGTTCACTCATCCGCACATGTGGTTTTTCGGTTCCAGCATACTTTTTGCTCAGACTGTCAGATAGATATGGGTCTAGTAAGAGATGCAATCCATGCCACTGAATCAAAAAACCACTCTGCCCCAGCCACCAAATCCGAAGTCCCTCGACTTCTTCCTCGGTCATTTTGATGTGCGCAATTAATTCGTCTTCTTTTTGAAATGCTTTGATCATATTAATAGCCTGAAGGGTCTTCTTTCGCTTCTTTTTTCTTATCCGTAATTCCAAGTCTGGCTTTCGCTTCTTCCATGATCGCTACAGTAGCTGAGGCACCTAAGCGGGTACATCCCAGATCTCTCGCCCAAAGTAAGCCTTCCAAAGTTCGGACACCACCGGCAGCTTTTATCTGTACTTTCGAGTCACTGTATTTCCGCATGAGTTTGAGATCATGCTCGGTCGCGCCTTCGTAGCTGTATTTACCATCGTCACCTTTCACAAAACCATATCCGGTACTGGTCTTGATAAAAGCAACACCGATTTTACTGCAGATCTTGCAAAGCTTTATTTTGAATTTGTCTTCAGGAAGAAAGTCATTTTCAAAGATCACTTTCAGGATTGCTTTGTGCTTTTCACATTCGGTATTGATGGCTTTGAT
>CAWUWQ010000166.1:0-2584 GCA_963926065.1 uncultured Algoriphagus sp. | reverse complement strand
CTTGAATACTACAGGAATAGCAGCCGGAATAAGTTTGATGTCATGGTTCCAAAGCCGATGGATTTGTTGAATTTGTATGATCTAGTTAAGTCCAAAGCCATCAAAGATTTGAACTGATCCTTTTTTGGCAGGTGAATTGTTGAATTTCTTAGCATATTCTTCGTTTAGAAATTCTAACCAACAATTCACTGCTATGAAAAAACTACTTCTTTCTATCATTTTTGTGGGGCTGTTTTCCGGCCTTTCGGCGCAAGAGTTCTCTTTAGGTCCTAAGTTTGGACTTTCATCTACTAAAGTCGATTTTAAGGAAAATAATTTTATACCCGGAGATGCCCAGACAGGGTATCATATTGGACTATTTGGAAGAGTAGGTTTTGGAGGTTTTTTCCTTCAACCTGAAGTTCTTTACACCAAAACCAACGGGACTTTTCAAATCAACGGTCCGCAACCTGGAGGTGGGACAGGAACAAATACCTTTAGTCAAGATTTTAACCGACTAGACATTCCCCTTATGTTGGGCTTGAAGCTGTTTAATTTCTTCAGAATTCAAGCAGGGCCTATTGCTAGCATTAACATAGATTCTAACTTAGATGACGCTACCAATACGATTCAGAATGTCAATTATAACAAAGCGACCTTAGGTTATCAGGCTGGTTTAGGATTGGATATCGGTAATTTCATTTTGGATGCTAAATACGAAAGCTCACTTTCTTCGGTTACTGAGAATATTGCTGGTTTACAAACCGATCAACGGATCAATCAATTTATTCTCTCTGTAGGATTTAAGCTGTTCTAGCCAAACTTAAGCTTAAAAAAATACCCGTTCAGAATTTTTTTGAACGGGTATTTTATTTAATAAAATCCAGATTATTTTTCCATTACCAACTTTGTTGGCTTAGCCAGTTCGTGAATAGGATCCAAATCTACCACATATACACTTCTACCATGGGTTCCAATTACCAAGTCATTTTCCCGACTTTGGATTACCATATCATAGATCGCCACATTTGGAATTTGTCCCTGGAATAAATTCCAGTTGTTTCCTCCATCCATAGTCACATAGAGTCCATGGTCAGTGCCTAGGTAGAGAATGGCTGAATTGACTTTATCCTCGGTAATGATATTGGTGGATTCATCAGGGAGATTTCCTTTGATCGCTATCCATGTTTTTCCATAATCCATGCTTTTATAGACGAATGTAGCGAACTCGTCCATCCGATAGCCATTCAATGTCACGTATACCACTCCTTCTTGATGGCTGGAAGGAGCAATACTACTTACCCAACGGTCTTGAGGAAGTCCAGCGTTTAGGCTAGTCCAGTTCCCACCATTGTTTCGAGTGACCCAGACATTGCCGTCGTCAGATCCTGCGTAGATTGTACCAAACTCCAGTGGGGATTCCTCCACCACAGAAAGTGTAGCATAAGGCACATTTCCACTTTTCTTGTTTTTGGTTAGATCATCCGAGATGCGCTTCCAAGTACTTCCTTGATCCAGACTCTGATAGACATACTGCGAACCCATGTATACAATATCTTGATTATGGTAACTTAGTTCTGCGGGTGTTCTCCAATTATATCGATTAGGGGCAGTTCCTATTTCATGACCCGGAGTGATTAACTTACGCTGTCCGCTTGTCTTATCGATTCGGAAATACATTCCAAACTGAGATCCGGTGTAGACGATGTTGTTGTCACGTGTGTCGACGGCGACGACCATTCCATCTCCTCCCATAAGTGGTTTCCAAGGGTCGGAAGGATCATTTTTTACATTGCCAAACCAAACTCCATTATCCTGCATGCCACCATAAATATTATACGGACTCGCATTGTCTGTCATGATAGAGTAAAACTGCGAGATTGGCATTTGAGTATTCAAGTGATCCCAAATCGCACCTCCGCCATAACTTCGATAAAGTCCACCATCATTTCCGAGCAAAATATGCTTGCTATCCTTAGGATTGATCCACATGGACTGATGATCGGAGTGCGGACGCCCTACAGAGTCTGTGCGAGTGAAATTTTTACCGCCATCTCTAGAGACTAACAAAGGAACACCCAAAACGAAAATCTCATCTTCATTTTCAGTATTCACACGGATTTCGCCAAAGTAGTATCCATAGGAATTGTAAAGACGGCTGATGTCTGACTCGGAAACTTTCTTCCAGGATTTTCCTGCATTTTCAGATCGGTAGATTTCAGCTCCAATTACTGCCCCGTCAAACATGGCTGCATTGGGGTCTGCTGCTGCCCCATTGTAATTGGCAATTTGAGCAACTGTGATTTTCCCATTTTTAAGCAATCGCTTTACTTCTTTCGCATCGTAGATCGTTGCAAATCGGGTTGACCTAAGGAAAGCATCTAGTCTTTTGTCTTCTAAGCCCAATGCCTCTGCCGTGGGCATGTTTTTAAAATCCTCAAATTTCAAGGCATCTTCGGCTGGTTTTTCTCCGCGTTGTCTTGGAGCGTCTGGCTCTTTATCAGACTTGGCCTGATTGTCTAGCAGTGCATAGACGACTTGGGGATTACTCTGACTGAAGTCAAAACCGATTCTTCCGGTAAACTCATCCTGAGGAAATCCTTCC
>CAWUWQ010000165.1:0-21017 GCA_963926065.1 uncultured Algoriphagus sp. | reverse complement strand
AAAACAAGTTTTTATCTCTTGACTTAATTCTTGATTCTTGACTGAAATTGGATATGCCTTCAGGGAGTGTAAAATTCCGCTCGATTTCAAGATCATTATTGATCGCGTATTCATTGAAGTTAAGGTTAGCATTGGTCGTCCACTTTCCTTTTTTAACATTCAAAGCGACCCCTGCAATCGGTGCCCAAAGGCCATTGAACTGCCCGCCAAGTTGGACGTTGCCAAAGACCCCATCGACCGTATTCTTTTTCAAAATAATATTAATCACTCCTGCCGAGCCTTCCGCATCAAATCGTGCGGAAGGATTGTTGATGACTTCCAGACTCTTAATGTTATCAGCAGGCATAGCTCGGAGGAAATTGGCTAAGTCTGTTGCGCTCATGTATGTTTGACGGTCATTAATCATGACGACTACGCCGGCTCGGCCATTGAGGTTAATGATTCCATCCTGATCCACATAGATTCGCGGAGATCTACCAATGACATCAAGCGCATTAGAGCCTTCTGCCATGACAGTTCCTTCTACATTGACAATCGTCTTATCAGCCTCGATGATGATTTGGGGGCGAGTGGACTGTACTGTCACTTCCTTAAGGCCGGTCATTTCATCTTCGATAGATATTGTACTCATTTCCTTAATCAACCCAGAGGTCAATTCAAAAGGATCAGATTCAAAAGACTTAAAGCCAATGGAGGAAATGACGAGCTTGACTTCTCCTGTTTTTACCGTTTCGATCAGGAATTCTCCGAATTCGTTGGATACTGCGCCATCAACTAACCCTCCTCCAGATATATCAATCAAAGCCACATTGGCATAAGGCACTGCCTCACCTGTCTGATCCAGTATTTTGCCAGAGATTTTACTGACTTCCTTTGCAGCTAGCGAACATATCCCCAAAAGGTAGAATAAGATGGTAAAAAAGATAATGTTGGTAGTTTTCATTTCAATATTTGTTGGTCTAGTTTTCAGACCACCTTATGAAAAAAAAATGCCAAGGCTCAAGATCGGCCAAAAATCGCTAAAAATGGAGATTACCCTTAGTATTTCAAAAACGGCTGTCTCGAAATCGTACACTTTTTGCGTACGATTTTAGCACAAAAAATCCCCAAACCTTTCGAGTTGGGGATTAAAATTCAATGATTTTCCTTAATAGGAAGAGATTACTTCGCTGCTGCGTAGTTTTTACTTACTTCTTCCCAGTTGATCAAATTCCAAAATGCAGAAATGTAGTCTGGTCGTCTGTTTTGATAATTCAAATAATAGGCATGCTCCCATACATCCAATCCCATGATTGGAGTTCCAGGACATTCTGAGATATCCATCAAAGGATTATCCTGATTAGGCGAAGAGCAAACGCAAAGCTCCTTTTTAGTATCTATACACAACCAAGCCCAGCCTGAACCGAATCGGGTAGCAGCTGCCTTGTTAAATGTCTCTTTAAGAGCATCGAAAGAACCAAACTTTGCATCAATAGCGGCTGCTAGTTCACCGGTAGGAGCTCCTCCGCCATTGGGAGATAGGATAGTCCAAAAAAGGCTATGGTTGTAATGTCCACCGCCATTGTTCCGAACGGCGGTATTTGAGCCGGCTACTTTTAAAAGTTCTTCAAGAGATTTACCTTCCAGATCAGTGCCAGCGATGGCATTGTTCAAGTTGGTCACATAACCGTTATGGTGCTTCCCGTGGTGAATCTCCATCGTTCTTGCGTCGATATTTGGTTCCAATGCATTAGTTGCATAAGGAAGAGCAGGTAATTCAAAAGCCATTTTCTTAAGATTTAAAGGTTATAAAATGAGTTAAAATGATTCAAATAATCTGCTTTAAAAACCCATCATTTCGCAAAAAAGTTCTGTAAGATTGAAATTTCGTTTATTTTCTAAGTTTTTTGAAAAATGAATTCAAGAGCAGTTCTGCTTCTAGGGCAAGCGTTCCTGCGAAAATCTTCGTCTTTGGGTGAAGTATTGGAGATTCGTTTTTCATAAATCCTCTTTTTAGATCTGAAGCAGCGAAGTGAACCTCTCCAATTTGAGACCAAAAAAGTGCACCCCCGCACATCATGCAAGGCTCCAAAGTGACATAAAGCCTACAGTCGATCAGATACTTTGCTCCCAAGTAATTCGCCGCCGAGGTGATTGCAAGCATTTCAGCATGCGCGGTGACATCATTCAGCTTTTCGGTTTGATTATACCCTTTAGCTATAACTCTATTCTTAGAAACGATTACCGCTCCAACTGGAATCTCACCTTCTTCGAAAGCATATTGAGCTTGCTTCAAGGCTTCACTCATGAAATATTCGTGGCTAAAGAGCTCCAATGTTAAAAGTTTAGCATGGCAAGAATTTCGTTTCTCACGCCTTCATTGATGACCACAGCAAGAATCAAAGAAACTACAAGTCCAATGAATGCTTTGACAACGTCATTTTTAGCTAATCGATATGCACGAAAGACAAGAGTTTTTCGCTTTCTTTCCTTTCCTATTTTCCCTAAAGCAATAGCCAACTCTCTACCGCCGAGCAAGCCTATAAAGACCCACGTCGTGCTCATCGGTACATTGCTGTAGATCTTGAAATAGAACAATATAATAGCATAGACAAAGTCAACAATGGTGGCTGCTCGAACATCAGTTACATTAGACTTCTCATTTACGATCGCTTGAATTTTATCTCCTTTCAGGTAAAAAAGGAAACCGATACCTATAAAGACAAAACCAGCATAAGCTATGAATTCCGCCACGGACAACTGTCTAGGGAGGAATACTGCAATATTGGCGGCATCCTGCATGATCCAAACTGCCCAGAGTGTACCTGAAGTGATCCACTGAAGGACTGTCCAATATGGCTTTGCTTCTCCTTTGAGGTAATCTTTGACCAAGCGCTCGATGGCGTACCAAACTATTATAGCAACAAAGAAAGCTAAGAGATAACCCAAAAAGCTTTTTTTCATTACGTCTATAATGGTACCCGCCTTATAGGTAAATACATTTAGTAGCAAAAATGTAGTTGACACTGGCATCCTAAGCCTTGTCATGATCAAGAGCACAATCGGTGCTGCAAGTTGAAGGAACACAAAACTCTCAGGGGCCTTTTCTAATCCTGGGACACTCAATCTCTCATAGCTTACGTCACCATTAAAGGTAAACCAGCTGTAAGTGACTGTACCCACAAAGATCAATCCCATAAACAGCCACAGCCAATACCATTTTCGGTCTTGATTGGAAGCGATGAAGGTACCTATGGTCTGTATGCTATCATTAGCAATAGCGGAATAAGCAGCCAATGCGAAGCCAAACCACATCGCAGCATAGGTAAAAGGAGTAATCAAGCCTGCGATCGAGACTAGGATACAAATCACAATCAGGAATGGCTTCTCTTTCTTAGTGAAATCAAAAAGTGAATATGCACTTTTTGATAACTTATCCTGATTAATATTTTGGTCTATTGTTTTTTTTGCCATTAGGCAAGTGTTGTTTGGAAGACTAAAATTAGAAAAGATAATTCGACCTTCATATTAACAAATTGTTAAGGAACCCCTAATTACAGAGTTTTGAAGTTTAGGACCTTGTTTTCCGAAAAATAATTTCAACTTTTACTAGTCAATTTATTCAAACTAATAAGAAGTCACTGAAAACAGATTTCCAAGAAGCCTCCCAAATCACCTCATTTTAACAGAAGGGCTTTTTTTGAATTAAGATGGAACCATTAGAATCGCAAAAAAAGAAAACAAGTAAGATCAGAAGCTATATCATCATGCTTCTAGCTTTGCTATTATTTATTTTTGCTATTGACTTGCTCACGGTAGCGATGAGTCAACTCAATAATGGTGTAGCTGAAGATATTCTACTCGCTACCCGGAATCCTTTCGTCAGCTTATTTATTGGTTTATTGATGACTGCATTGATCCAAAGTAGCTCCACCGTAACCGCAAGTATCGTAGCGGTCGTAGCGGCAGGAAACCTCTCCTTGGAACAAGCGGTCCCTATGGTGATGGGTGCCAATATCGGTACTACCCTGACTTCTACGCTTGTTTCACTCTCTTACATTATGGATCGGAAGCAATTCAAGCGAGCCCTCTCTGCCGGGATTTTGCATGATATCTTCAATATTTTCACAGTATTGATTCTGCTTCCTTTAGAGATTTCATTCGGATTCTTGTCAAAAATGGCTATGTCCATTGCGCACCTTTTTGCTCCCGATGAAAGCTATTTGGGACCGATTGTTTACAACAAGGTCTTCACCCGACCCCTTACAGTTTTTATTACAGAAACGATCAATATTCCATTTTTTACAATGCTTCTAGCCATTTTTATGGTTTTTGGAGCCATCAAATTACTCTCCACCTCAGTCTATAAAGCTTTTGTTGTTGATTCATTTAATGAGATCCGAGATTTCGTCTTCAAGAATCCTTTCATGGCGTTGATCTATGGGACATTTTTTACCGCGGCAGTACAGTCTAGTACAGTGACTACCTCACTGGTGGTGCCTTTGGTAGCTAACAAAAAAGTGTCGCTTCCAAAATCCTTCCCCTTCATAATCGGAGCAAATATCGGAACTACGATTACTGCGGCCATTGCTGCGATCTATAAAACAGAAGCCGCCATCGCGCTGGCATTGGTTCATTTTCTATTTAATCTGTTTGGAGCACTGATTTTTATGCCCTTTCCTTTGGTGAGAAATATTCCTGTGAAACTTGCCATTTGGATGGGTAAAAAATCTGTAGAGAGTAGATTTGTAGGCTTTGCTTATATCCTGCTTACCTTTTTTATTATTCCTTTCTTACTGATTTATTTCAGCAAGGACTAAGCCGTTTTGGATCTCCAATTTTTGAGTTGCAGGAAAGCTGAAGCAGTACAAACCCGATCCGCACCGGCTTTGATCCAGGACAGGTTTTCTTCTAAATCATCTGATCCGGCAGCGATCAACCCCACATTAGATGAAAGAACTGATCTCATTTGTACAAGTTGATGGGTGTTGGTTTTTTGAGTATAGATTCCAGTAGTTGTCTTGATAAAATCCGCACCGGCATCTTGACAGATCAAACAAGCCTCTTGTAGTTGTTGATCCGATAAGAAAGCTGCTTCAATCGTTACTTTCAATAGTTTTCCTTCTTCGTGACAAATTTTTGAAAGCTGAGCAATTTCGATTTTCGGCCAATTCATTCCGCTGTGGAAGGCCGTTTGTGACCAGACCAGGTCTATCTCATCAGCTCCTTGGCGTATTGCTTCTTTGGCTTCAAAGGCTTTTGTGGCCGTATCCTGAAAACCGAAAGGATAGCCTACATAAGCGGAAACTTGCACGCCACTTTCTTGTAATTCCCGAGCTACTTTTTTCACCCAGAAAGAGGGAATAAGACAGGCAATGACAAGATTTTGTATTGCTTCCTGAATAAATGTTTCCACCTCATTCCCATCCATTCGCGGATGAAGAAGCTCAGCCTCAAGAAATCGATTGAGGTTAGTCATCCTCTCGTACAAAATCCGACAGATACATGAATTCCAAGGTCAAATCTCCATCTCTTGCGATAGTCGCACGCTCAAGCATGGCTGAACTTTCCTTCAACAGTTCAGGAATAATCCACTTACTCAACTGTTCTCCAAACTCACGACTTGCCTCTCGAGGAAGTTCACAGGGCAAATTATCAATAGCCATCATGGAGATACTTGTCTGACTCCCAAATGCTGGAATGGCAGTTCCTGTTTGGCGATCAATATCAAAAACAGGGTCAATAATCGTAGAAGACTTGATTGTCGTAGGTACAGATCCATTGACATCACAGGAAATATCAGCGATGACTGAGATCTGAAAATCATCACTGGCGATATCAGATAGTTCAAACAATCGAGGTGCTTCAGGATTCCAATAAGCCGCGGCGATAAGAATCTCAGCAACTTCCGTAAACTTTTGAAAATGACTCTCATAGCATTCCGGATAGTCATAGAACTCCTGACGATCATAGCCCCCATCTGATTTTCTACGGATGTAATCCTCTGTTTTCAACATCACAAAAACAGACTCCTCATAATAGTGGAACAAGAACTCCTCGATGGAGACTTGCTTGATTTGAAGCTTTTCCAAGACTTCTGCTGCTCCTTTAGCAACTCTTCCTGTTCCGGTGATGGCTATTTTTATCGGAGGCAATTGTACTTTAGTTAGCTCCTGGTACAGCTCATCCAAATCGTAGCATTCATGAGCACGTTTCATATCAAAGAGGGCAGTTTTTTTACCATAGGTCCAAAAAGCATTGTACGAACCTACGATTCCCGCCCAGCGTCCAAAGGCAACTACTCGGTTTCCGAATTCGTCCTTGAGTACTTCGTAATCAATGAGTCGGATATTTTTCTCCAAAACAGCCTGAAGCAATTTTCGATTATAGGGCTGTTTTTTCATAGTATGAGAAAAGAAAAAATAAGTCTTTTCGGAAATTAGCTGATCAATTCTAACTTCTTTCACCCCGAAAAGAACATCACACGTCGAGACGTCCTCCACCACGGCTATTCCCTCATCTAAATACTCTTGATCCACAATCGTTCTGACTTCACTAGATTGTACCTCGAAGCTAATTTCATCTCCATAAGTGGCCCGAATTTCTTTGAGCTGGGATGGGGTAAAAGCTACTCGCTTGTCTGGAGGATTTTTTCCTTCGCGGATTATTCCGATTTTCATATGATTATAATTTCTTTTTAATGGCCATATGGAATCTCGCTTGTATGATAATCGTTCCTCTGTGTGTCGCTTGCGTCATGCTCGATTTCATAAGTTGAATGTCAATGGATCAAAACTAAACTAATGGATTATTTACTTCTAGCCCTGAGTTGGGCTCTATTTTACACGCTCCATTCCAGCTTCGCTGGATCGAAGTTAAAAAGATTTTTTCGGGGAAAAATTGGAATGCCGATTAAATGGTATCGCCTTATTTATTCCATTATCTCAAGTCTTTTCTTCCTGGGAATCCTCTTCCAATCTGCCTTAATTCCGACTTACCAAATCCTTTCCAAAGGCTCAATCACTGAATACTTGGCTTATGTCTTTGCTGGATTCGGAACAATAATTATGGTAAAATCTACCAAACAAATTTCTCTTTCTCGATTTCTTGGAATATTTTCCAAATTAGATCAAATGGATGAATTGGTGGTTTCTGGGCTATATTCCAAGATAAGACACCCACTCTACGCAGGTTTAGTGCTGACCTTTATCGGTTACTTTTTGTTTGCAGGAACAGCTGCTGCGGCAGTACATTTGATATGCTTGGCCCTCTATGTTCCGATAGGGATCTATTTTGAAGAAAAAACCCTGATTGCTTACTATGGTCAGTCTTATAAGGAATATCGAGAAAAAGTCCCACCATTCTTCCCATGGATCTAAAAAAAGAGGGCCGAAGCCCTCTTGATCAATCTATTCCTTTGAATTCCACATCAAAAATCAAAACTGAATTTGGTGGAATTCTAGAGTTGTTGGTTGCTGCACTATAGCCGTAAGGAGAGGGTATGATTAATTTAGCCTTAGATCCAGGTCTCAATCTTCTAAAACCAATATCCCACCCAGTAATTACCCCTCCAGTACCAAGCACAAAGCTAAAGATCGCATAGTCTCTGCCTTCAACAAAAATATTATTGTCTCTGGCGACGTCTTCAAAGCTGGTATCGAAAATGGACCCATCACTCATCAATGAGCCAGTATAGTCCGTATAAACAACGGTTCCCCCTGTAGGCCTTGTTCCACTACCCTCTTCTTGTACAATCACCACTACTCCACTAGGATCATGAATTCGATAGAGACTATCAATTTCTGCAGTGGCTAAATAGGTATCAATCAGTTTCCGATCGATCTCCAAATTAGCAGCTGCATCGTAAGTAGGACCTGTTGCAAACGGATTACTCGGTTGGCAACTCTCCAGCCCTAATAGGAGCGCAGAAAGAAGGATGAGGTAGCTTTTTTGTTTCATTAGGAGTTTGGTCCTGCTTTAACTTCAATCATATTTACTTCAAAGATTAGCGGAGCATTCAATGGTATTCCAGCTGGAGGATTATTTCCATAGCCCTGCTCAGAAGGCAAAAGAATAGTGGCTTTATCTCCTAGCTCCAACTGAATTAATCCGTATTCAAATCCTGGAATTACAACTGATGGAAAATTCCCGACACTAGTCGGAAATCTTAGTGGCACATACCTGCGCTGAGAATTGAAAATATTATTTGCCTTGGCAATAGCCTCAATAGAGCTATCAAATACCACGTCATTTAATAGCTTCCCGGTATAATCAGTGGATATGGTATCACCTCTAGTTATTTTTATTCCACTATTTGATACTTCTTGCCAAATCACAGAAACACCAGTCAAAGGGTCTATAAATTCTTTCACATTGACCATATCGCTATTTTCGATGTATTCTGCTATCGCTTTTACGTCTTTCTCAAATAGCGCATCAACGGTTTGGCCTTTGTCAATGCAGGAAAAAGAAAGAATTGAAATAAGGAAAAGAAAAAGAATGTTAGCTGGTTTGATTTTCATACTTGGTTTTTTGGTAAGCTTATTTTTGAACGTCTGTCACTTCTACGTCAAATACTAAAATTGAGTTCGGTCCGATCATTCCTCCGGCCCCAGCTTCTCCGTAGCCCAAGGGAGATGGAATTAGGAATTTAGCTTTTGAGCCATTCTTTAATAACATCAAGCCTTCGTCCCAACCTGGGATTACTTGACCCATTCCTACATTCACAGGAAGTGGACCATACTCTCTGCCTTCGTTGAACATGTCATTAGCTTTTGCGATCTCAGGGTATGAAGTATCGAAAAGCGTTCCATCTAGCAAGTAACCTGCGTAGTTGACATACATCGTAGTACCCGGAGTTGTTGCTTCACCTGTTCCTTCAGTCTCTATCGCATAATATAAACCGTTAGCAGTCTTCTGTACAGTCAAGCCCTTCTCAGCTGCGTAAGCCTCAATTACTCCTGCCTCTTGAGCAAGCATTTCTACAGCTCGTTCGGATTTTTTGGAGTCTTCAGCAGACATCATTTTCTCAAAATAGGCCTGAATAGCCGTCTCGTCCATTACCTCAAATGCACCAAGATTCACTTTTACAGTTTCGTCTTCCTTCAAGAAAGGGGGCACGTTCTGTCCAAAGATTGTTTTCGCAGTAGATTGGAAAACGATGCTATCGCCTTTTCTTAGGTGAAGGAAAATCTCATCCATTCCGTTAGTTGCTGGCATAGAATCATTGGCCATTAAGTAGCCTGGCATCGGCTGACCCGCAGTAGTATAGATTACTGAGTCAGATCCATTCGTGATTTGAAGATTGTAAAGCAAAAAATGTCCGTTTGGTGCTTTTTCGGATCCTTCTTTGATATACGTATATTCTATTCCATCTTTCTCCGTCACTTTGGTTTTTTGACAGGAAGACATAGTTGTTGCTCCTAATAGGACAACAACAAGTGCCAAAAGGCTTTTTGTGTTTTTCATAAAGGTTATGTGATTGTTCAAGGTAATTCTAAGGAAAGGGATTTAAACAGAAACAGGTTTTGGATGATATAGTTCTTCCTGATGCTCCTCAATAAGTGACTCAAATGATTGTACAGTTTCTTTCAGACCAAGTTCAGATTTTCCTCCGGCGGCATTTTTATGACCTCCACCATTGAAATAGGCAGCAGCAAATTTATTCACAGCTACATCTGTAGATGATCGAAAGGAAATCTTGATGCCATCTTCACGCTCGGAAAACAAAGCAGCTACCTTAATTCCTTCCAAAGATAAAGCATAATTGACCAAACCTTCCGTGTCTCCAGTCTGGCTTTGATATTTTTTAAGATCTTTTTTGCTGATCGCAAAATAGGCCAAATGCAAGTCTTCACGCACTATAAGTCGACGAGAGATCGCAAAACCAATAAATTTCAGTCTATTTACAGAGTTTGAATCATAGATCCAGTTAGCAATCTGGGAAGTATCTGCTCCTAGTTCCAATAGTTCTGCAACTACAAGATGTACGTTTTTGGTAGTATTGGGATGACGGAAGCCTCCGGTATCTGTCATAATACCTGCGTAGAGGCACTCAGCGATCCCTTTATCGATTAAGTCTTTATCTCCCAGAGCTACAATCATTTCATAAACCAGCTCACAGGTAGCCGCTGCTTTGGTACTCCAGATTCTGAAATCCGCAAAATCCTCGGGGTCTTGGTGATGATCAATATTCACCACGAAAGCATCAGATGCTCTGATCAGCTCTCCCAATTCATTGACACGATTCAAAACCGAGAAATCAAGGCAAAAGATAACCTCTGCCTCTTCCAATTTTTTCTTGACTTGATCGATATAATCTAGATTGCTGAAATCAAGCACGGATTCATTCCCCTCCATCCAGTTTAGAAAACTAGGATAATCCGAAGGAGTGACAACCGACACATCATGGCCTTTCTTGATGAGGTAATTACCCAATCCAAGGGATGAACCCAACGCATCTGCATCCGGCTTCACATGGGTGGTGATAAATATTTTCTTGGGGGAGGATATCTCTTTTGCAAATAAGGCTAAAGCTTCCTTCATAGATATTTAGCGGCACTTTGGCTTTTGTGGGATGCAAAGGTCAATATTTTTTTGACAAATCCCAAGTAAGCCATTTGCCTGAAAATTAAGTGGCTATGGTATAAATCTCGAAGTTTTTCGGAGAATGGCTTTTATTCCTCTATTTTTGCCTCCGATTTAAACCAATGAAAATATAAAACCCATGGCAACAAACAGAACATTTACCATGATTAAGCCAGATGCTTTCAAAGCTGGCAACTCTGGCGCTATTTTAAAAATGATCGAAACCGCTGGTTTCAAAATCGTGGCCATGAAAGCTACTCAATTGACTCCTGCACAAGCTGGTAAATTTTACGAAGTGCACCAAGAGAGACCTTTTTACACTGATCTTTGTGCTTATATGTCCTCTGGACCAATCATCGCAGTAATTCTTGAGAAAGACAACGCAGTGGAAGATTTCAGAACTTTGATCGGCGCAACTAATCCTGCTAATGCAGCAGAAGGTACTATCAGAAAAATATTTGCAACCTCTATTGAGGCCAATGCAGTTCACGGGTCAGATTCTGACGAAAACGCAGCTATTGAAGGTGCATTCTATTTTGCTCAGACTGAACGCGTACTTTAATTGCAGAATTGCTAAAAGTATAAAAGCACTCCAAACGGGGTGCTTTTTTGATTTTGGTCAATTGAAAAATTAACCTGACCGCCCTTTATGAAGAGCTCTCCTAGCCGAGAAGAGATAAACACGAAGATCTCTGGTTACCTAGAATTCAAAAAATGGAAAACGCCTCCATTTTCTGATTATTTGTTTATGTAACTCTAAAAGCATTTGAGTCCATTGCGGACAAAAAAACTTTCGTGAAAATCACCCCCCTATCGCTATCATACTTCGATTCTGGCTATGAAGCTCAGGATCCGAAAGCTTTTCCAAATTATCCATTCCAGCTCGAACCGCTTTTTTATGGTAGATGGATTCCACAATCAACTCCTCCACATTTCCTCCTTCACGCATCACTTTTAGCAAGTCTGTCTCTCGATTGGAAAACAGACAATTTTTTATTCGGCCATTTGCTGTAAGTCGAATTCGATTACAAGTCCCGCAAAAAGGATTCGTCACCGAGCTGATGATCCCAAATTCTCCTTGAAAGCCTTCAATCTTGAATTTTCTCGCGGTTAGATTTTTCTCATCAGGTAGCGAAACCAAGTTGGCTTTGCCAAATTCTTCTTCGACTTGCAACAATATTTCTGCCTCAGAAACCAGCTTCGATTTATTCCATTTATTTCCGTCAAAAGGCATAAACTCAATAAACCGAACAGAGATAGGCAAGTCTTTTGTCAATCGGATGAAGTCTACAATCTCATCGTCATTTTCACCCTTCATCAAGACACAGTTTATTTTCAGCTGGAATTGCTCCTCAATGGCCAAATGGAAATTCTCCATTGTTTTCTGAAAACCGGTACGACGGGTCATTTCCGAGAATCTGCTTTCCTTTAATGTATCCAAACTGAAATTCAGGTGCTTTATTCGGAGACCTTGCAAGAGCTCAATATTTCGATCGAGTAGCATCCCGTTAGTGGTTATAGATATTTCTACAGGGAAAGCGGCCAGCAGCCGGGCGATATCGGCAAAGTCTTTCCGAAGCAAAGGTTCTCCTCCGGTTAATCGGATCTTTTTAACTCCAAATCCCACAAAAATCTCGGCGAATTTTCCGATCTCTTCCGCAGTCATCAATTCCTTTGCCGGTGAAAGTGGAATTCCATGCTCCGGCATGCAATAGGTGCATCTTAGATTACACTTCTCGATCAAGGAGATCCGGAGGTAGTCATGCTTTCTTCCAAATTGATCAATTAATTCTTTGTGCTCATTAGTCATTTGCAGAGTGGGTCGTTCCCTTTAAAACTTTGAATACGTGGAGCAAATGCGGGAAAACAGCATCCATGGATTCCGAAGCTCCTCTTGTTGAACCAGGTAGAGCCAAAATCAGGCAATTCCCGATCGTTCCCACTACTGATCTGGACAGCATTGCATAGGGCATGATTTGCTGTCCGTAACTGCGAATTGCCTCTTCGATTCCCGGAATCCGGCGCTCCAAAATAGGTTCCAATGCTTCCGGCGTCACGTCCCTAGGAGAAAGTCCAGTCCCTCCTGTAAAAATTAGCAGCTGAACTTGATCACAGAGATCAAGCGCAACTGTTCTTATTTTGTCAATTTCATCTGGAACAATCGTATAGTTTTTAATTTCTACGCCTTGAGATTTTAGCTTTTCAATGATTGCTTTTCCAGCCCCATCTTCTTTTTCTCCTGCCGAGATCGAGTCTGAACAGACAATTACTCCTGCCGTAATGGCACTAGGATCTTGTCTTTTGAAACTGCTTTTTCCTCCTGTTTTCTCCACCAAGCCCACTTCACGAATCACGATTCCTTTATCAATCGGCTTCAGCATATCATAAATCGTCAGTGCAATCACAGATGCACCATGCATGGCTTCAACCTCCACGCCTGTTTTATAAATGGTCTTTACGGTAATGAAAATATGAATTTCCAATCCATCGATCTGATACTCCACTCCAGTGTATTCGATAGGAAGTGGATGGCAGTCAGGTATAGTCAGATGCGTATTTTTCACTGCAAATAGCCCCGCAACTTTAGCCATCTCAAAAACATTTCCCTTGGGCACACGATTTTCTGTGACCGCCAAAATAGTCTCTGGACTGCTCACCTGTACGATTGCCTTTGCTGTAGCTACTCGTAGCGTGGTGATTTTATGAGTGATGTCAACCATTTTTTTAACTATTTACTTTCCATTGGAAATCTTCATTCTCAAAAATCTCCTTTCCGAAGATCGGCACCTGCTCCTTCACTTGATTCACTAGGTACTCGGTGGCTTCATATACTTGTTTCCGACGCTTTGAAGAGACAAAAACAAAAAAGCATATTTCCCCAACGGCTACTTTACCAAGGCTATGATAAATATGTAAGCAAGTCAAGTCATATCTTTCAAACGCAGCTTCACGAATCTCATGTAGTTTTTCATTGGCCATCTCCTCGTAAGCGGTATAGTCGATAGCCACTACTTTTTGCCCATCGATTTCATCCGCTCGGACTTGGCCCAAAAATATATTGTGCGCGCCAATGCTATGCTTACCTTGATGTTTGGCGATTGATTCTGCAATGAAATTGGAGGAAATTGCTCCTTCAAGAAATGTCTTTTTCATCTGTTTAGTATTTTTTTTTATTGGTCAGATGGAATCTCGTTGTGATTATAATCATTTTCCTATGTGCGACTTGTGTCTTGCTCGATTTCATAGGTCAATTTTTTCTGCTAATTCTTTCGCTCCGCCTTTGATTAATTTGATTTTTCGAAAACCGAATCCATTTAATATTTCTGCGGCCTGAGCACTTCGCACTCCACTTTGACAAAAGATTACCAATTCCCCTTCAAGGTCTAGATTTTGCCAGCGATCCGCAAGCTCAGCAAGCGGAATTTGAACATATCGTTTATGACTGACTTCAGGAAGTTCACCAAAAGACCGCACGTCCAAGAGGATTGCTTGAGACTGAATGGCATCTGCTATTGAAATCAGCTCCGATCGAAAGCTCTTTTCTATTGAAGCGCTTTCCTTTTTTTTCTCAATCTCAAAAATATGCTGGCTATTGGTGAGCAGATTATATATCAGCAACTTTCCGGATAAGGACGTTCCAAAACCAGCAATAATTTTTAACGCTTCATTGGCTTGAAGCATTCCGATTAGCCCGACAGTTGTACCTAACACTCCAGCTTCGGAGCAAGTGATAGCGGATCGGCTTTGGGTTGGAAATAAATCACGATAGGTGGAGCCATTGTCGAAATTGAAAACCGAAACCTGTCCCTCAAACTGATGAATAGAGCCATAAACCCATGGAATTTCAGCAGCAAGGCAGGCCTCATCGATCAAATAACGCGTGGCAATATCATCTGTTGCATCTATAAGAAGGTCAAAATTTTGGATGATTTCAGACGCGTTAGTTTCATTTAAAAAGCTAGTATAACTCACAATGCTCAGTTCCGAATACCGACCTTTCAAATAAGCAGATGCAACTTCAGCCTTTAGGCTTCCGATTTGAGATTCAGAATAAATCACCTGTCGGGGAAGGTTGGAAGCTTCGATCCGATCCCCGTCGATAATTCCCAGCTTACCCACTCCGGCAGCGGCCAAATACGGAAGTATTGCAGACCCTAAGCCTCCTGCACCCACAACGAGGATTTTGGAATCCCTCAGCTTTTGCTGTGCGGCCTCTCCCCACTGTGGCAATATGGTTTGTCTGCTATAATCCATTTATCCTCCTGCAAATGCTGGTAAAAAAGCTATTTCGTCAGAATCCTCCACTTTGAAGACACTCAAATCCGAGATGATTTTCCGATTCACAGCAATCTGAAAATCATAGGCTTCCAGCGAGTGCTTTTCCTTGAGCTGAGCCACAAGCTCTCCCAAATTCCCTGAATCAAAGCTTACTTCTTCTTCCGCTTGATTTACGGCCTCTGCTAGTATTCCGAAATATTTGACTTTAAACATTGTTATTTTTTTGGACTGCTTTTAAATAGATTTTGATTTACTTTTTGGCTTCTGGGTTTTCCTAAATGGTAATCAATTTAATAAATGCTATGAAAAGCACTGCCGACAAGATATATTTCAACACTGGGAATGAAAACTTGTTGCTACCGTAGTAGGAACCTAAAGTACCTCCAATAAGTGCCGCGGGGATCAAATAAAGGGCTTCATTGGGAATTTCGCCTCCACCAACCACAAACCCCATCGCTCCTGAGGCCGAATTAACAAAGATAAATAAGGCTGAAACCGCTGCCGATTCTTTCAAATTTCCCCAGCCCAAAAGCAAAATCACCGGACTGAGAATAATTCCACCTCCGATTCCAATCATTCCAGAGAAAAACCCGATTCCTAGACCTACCGCCAATGCCAAGGGAATATTTACTTTCTGATTTTCCTTTAGAGATGCTTTTCCAAATAATCCTAAAATCCTCAGAATAGCCAAAAACAGAAATACACCAAGAATTTGCTTGTACAGCGTAGGGTTGATAGCAATGCCTCCTCCAATGAATGCCGCAGGAATGGAAGTTATGGCAAATGGGTAAAAGAGCTTCCAATTGAACAATTTATTAGCCCGGAAAAAGTAAAATGAGATCCCTGATACGAAGATATTCAGGATCAAAGCAGTAGGTTTCATCACCAAAAGTGAAAACCCAAACAGTGCCATCAAAGCAAGGTAGCCACTGGCTCCACCGTGTCCCACACTTCCATAGAGAAAAGCGACCACCGCAAGAATCAGTGAAAACGAAATCATGAAAACAGGATCTGCCGTTAACATATTAGCTTCTGTTGATTGGAAAATAGTGGACAATTTCACCTGCTTTTAACTCTTCCAATTCAGCTGGAAAGACAAGAATTGCATTACTCATGCTAAATGAAATCAACATACTCGAGGCTTGTTTAGGCAATAATTCGATAGATCCGTTTTCTTCTTTTGCCAACAGGAAAAGTGTTTTTCCAAAATTATTTTGGATAGTTGTAGCCAAATTTCCTTGCTGAAGGGAAAGGCCAATTGACATTCCAGAGTGCATTTTTTGAATTGCAGGAGCAACGTAGACTAAAAAACACATCAAAGTAGAGGCTGGATTTCCAGGCAAAGCAAAAACATACTTCTGATCTTTTTTTCCAAACCAAAAAGGTTTTCCTGGCTTTTGATTCACTTTATAAAAGACTTCTTTGACCTCGTTTTTTTCCAAAGCTTCTTTGACAAAATCATAGTCTCCAACTGAAATCCCTCCCGAGATAATCAATACATCTGAATTCAAACCTGTTTCAATGGCATTTCTCGTCTCTTCTTGGTTATCGGAAGCAGTCAGCACTTGCCTGACTACAACTCCCATTGATTCTAAGGCTAACTTCAGCATCAACGAATTACTTTCAAAGATTTTTCCAGCTTCCAGTTGCTCCTGCCTAGATTGAATTTCATTCCCGGTAACCAAAATCGAAATACTAGGCTTTCGGATTACAGGAATCTCTTTTAATCCAAATCCACCTAGAAATCCGATGATGGGAACATTGATTCGAGTGCCAGCCTTAAGCGCTAAGTCTCCAGCTTGGATCTGCTCTCCGATAGCACGAACATTGGAGTTTTTCGGGGGCATTTTCAGAATTCGAACCCCACTATCGGTTTTTTCGACATGCTCCTGCATGACAACCGTATCAGCCTGATCAGGAACAAGTGCACCGGTATAAATCCGTATTGCTTCCCCTTTTTGAATCAAAAAATTTTGAAAATCTCCAGCTTTGGATTCTCCAATCAGCATCAGCTCAGTCTGTCCACCATGAATAAAAGCATACCCATCCATTGAGGATTGGCGAAAGGAAGGCAAACTAATAGGAGCATAAATATCAGTGCCCAAAGTGCTCCCCATTGCCAAATCAAGGGGAATCATTTTTACTGATAGGGTTTGGGTATGCTGGTCAACAAGTGCTAGGGCTTCTGAAACTGAAATCATTTCACTAACCTAATCAAACAAGTCGGGATTTGAAATCAGATTTATTTCAAGGGATTGGTAGAAAAAAAAAGGTCTGTTTTTATTACAAGAGACCTTTTTCTTTTCAAAAAGATTATCGATTCGATTACCAGCTTCCACCAGCTCCACCGCCTCCGAAGGATCCACCGCCGAAACCACCGAATCCGCCACCACCGCCTCCGCCAAAAGATCCACGGCCAGAAGAGAAGTCTCCGAATTTTCCACCGTTTCCTCCACCAAGCATAGTCGCTAGCATGATTGTAGTCCAAAGATCAACACCCCCACCTTTGCCTCCCATGTGATTATTATTGTCATTTCGATTGCGGAGCAATGGCAAAATCACGAAGAAAAAGATAAAAATAAATAGGAGAAATAATGCCCCTCCACTATTGCCATCTTCCTGTACATCCTCGGCAGTATATTCTCCGGAAGCGAGCTTGAAGATCATATCGGTCGCTTGATCAAACCCTTTGTAATATTCACCTGTCTTAAAATTAGGAATAATCAGGCTAGTCACGATCCGTTTAGCCAATGCATCCGGTACCGCTCCTTCTAATCCATATCCAGTTGCGATGAATACATCCCGATCTTCCATTGCTGCTAAAATCAAAAGCCCATTGTCTTTGGAACCACCAATTCCCCACTTTTCTCCAAGCTGAAATGCATAATCGGAAATATCATATTGACCCAACGACTTCATGATGACAATCGCTATCTGAGTTGATGTGCTGTCATTGTAAGCGACAAGTTTACTTTCTAACTGTGAAATTTCAGCGCTACTGAGGGTCTGGGTGAAATCGTTGACTAATCTCGGAGGATTTGGCGCAGGCGGGAAGTCCTGCGCTAAAAGCGATGTGTCAAATAAAAGAAAAAAAGCAATGAGGAAAAGGGCTGCAGCCTTATTGTCCAAAAGAAATTTCATCCGGTAATTCGTTTTGATCGGAATCTTCATCATAAGGGAAGTGATTGCGGAGTTTTTCTCCAGCCATAGTAATTCCCTCGATAAGTCCCTGTGTAAATTGGCCATCCTTGAAATGGCCGGCCATTTTCTCTTTGGTATTTTCCCAAAAGTCTTTTTCGACCACTTGATTGATTCCGGCATCTCCGAGTATCGCAAACTTGTGATCCTCCACCGCAAGATAGAAAAGCACCCCATTTCTGTCCTTGGTCTGATAAATTTTCAAGGTCTCAAACAGCTCAGCTGCCCGATCCATCAAATCACCTTTACAACGATTTTCAATGTGAACTTGAACTTCTCCGGAGGTTCGTAATTCAGCTGATCGGATAGCAGCAACTATTGCTTCCCGATCAGCTGGTGAGAATAATTTCTCAGCCATAATTTTTAATTAAAATTGAACGGTTGGTGCATTTTCCGCACCTTCGGACGCTTTGAATGTGCCTTTTCCCTCAAATCCATACCAGCCGGCAAAGATGTTGTTCGGGAAGGTCCGTATATTCTGGTTATAAGTCACCACCGACTCATTGAAGTTTCTCCTAGCCACAGCTATTCTGTTTTCCGTCCCCTCCAGCTGAGCTTGCAACTCTAGGAAGCCTTGGTTTGCCTTCAGATCAGGATAACGCTCTACAGTCACCAGCAATCTGCTCAAAGCTCCTGAAAGTTGATCTTGAGCCTGTTGAAACTGTGCTAAGTTTTCCTGGGTAAGGTTAGTAGGGTCAATAGTCATCGAAGTTGCTTTTGATCTTGCTTCGATAACTCCCGTCAGCGTTTCTTGCTCAAATTCCGCATAGCCTTTTACGGTACTAACTAAGTTTGGAATCAAGTCTGCTCGCCGCTGATATTGCGTCTCTACTTCAGCCCATGTTCCGTTTACTACTTCATCTTGGGTGACAAATTGATTGTAAGATCCTACCGCTTTGGTATAGATGAAGATACCTACTACAGCAATTATAAGGATTGGGATTAATAATTTTTTCATGTGATTGGGATTTGAAATCGTTGATAGGACGAAATAGATTGCCAAGAAGTTTTATTCGCTTACGAATATTCAAAATTATCCTTTTTAAATTAATTGGAAGGCATAGGACTTAAATCTGTTTCTGAAGCTTAACTCTGAGCTTGATATTTTCCCACTTTTTACGGTCTACTGCATCATATCTTCTCAACTCCAACTCGATCACTCTTCCCTCTTCTGAACGAAATAGCTTATTAACTTCGACTAGTTCCCAAATGAAAATCGGAATTTTATTGATCGAGACGATTTCATCGAAAGGTAAAACTCCAACCATTTCACCTGGTGAACCTTCTCTGACATTAGATATAAATATCCTGGTTTGGTCTCCTGCGACTTTTTTAAAGGCCAAGCCACTCATATCAAATTCGAAGGGGGAATAAAAATTATCAGCTTTCTTGATAAATAATCGCTCCCTTGGATAGTCAATAATTAGTTTGGTGCGTCCCAAAACCTCCGCTCCAAGACTTCCTTGGCGACCTGAATCTTTGATCACATAGCTAAATGCCGTTTCATCGGGATAAGAAGTGAGGACGTTTTCGAATTTGAGTTTATTTAGTTTAAGGTATTCCACTCTTCCAATGTATCCGAAAAGCAAGCCTCCAAGACTTTGGCCTATCTCAGACTCGATAAATAAGGGCGGCATCTCAATGTCATCCGTAGTCTCACGGTTGAGCAAGAGTCCATGATTCGCTCCAGTGTCAATCAGCAGTTTGGGCTGAATGATCTTTCCACTTTTTTGCTTCACCTTGGCGTCTATGTAAGGTTTGCTATCTTCTATAGACATCCTCAACTTTTTATAAAATGGAGGCCTCCACTTCATCGCTTTAGTTTGAAAGAAGTCCAATTTTCCAACGTCATAATCGATTCGAATGGGATTATATTTGAAAAACTCATAGCCAATAATCCCATAAACTGGAACTCCGATCACAGATTCCAACTCAAGAAAATCCTCTTCCAGAACCAATAAATTTTGAAAATTTCCTATTATCGGACCGAGGTCCAATTCATTAATTGGCGATACCGAAGCCATAAGATTGGAAATTCCATCCGCCCCTACCAGACTTAAGCGCCTGGTATAAATCAATCCCAGCTCATCACCTAGCGTTTTGCTGAACAAAATATTTGTTCGGACACCAGTGTCAACCAAAAAATTTACCGGAGGATTACCGTTGATGGATACCGGTATTATAATCAGACTATTAGAAGAATAAAAGGGTATAGTAACTTTCCGCTGATCTTCTTTTAAAAAAAAACCAGGTACCTGGGCCTCCCCCGAGTTTTGTAGAGTAATCAGCAATAACCATAATAACGCAATCCTTTTGTACATTAATATTTTGAACGATTTGTGTCTATTTCAAGATACAATTTTTCTTATTATTCATTTCAAATCAGAATTAACCTCTTCTTGTTTTGACAAATTATGATCAATTTGATATGGCCTTATCTTGTTTAGACTGAAACCAAATTACACAAGATTGGATTCACAGTTTGCCAAAAAATAAAGAAACAGTCATCTTTAATTCAACGAGATCAAAACTATGGCAGACAAAGCACTGATCGAAAAGGCAAAAAAGATTTTTGAAAACTTTCTACTCAAACAAGGAAGCAGAAAAACTCCTGAGCGATTTTCGGTAATTGACGAACTTTATTCTCTCCCCGAAGATGAGCACATGGACGTGGAGGGTCTTTTCTTGAGTATGCGAAACAAAGGCTATACGATCAGTCGGGCCACGATTTACAATACCTTGGATCTATTGGTGGAAAGTGGTTTGGCAGTGAAACATCAGTTTAAAGATAAAGTCGCACTCTATGAGCAGGCACTTACCTATAAGCACCACGATCATCATGTTTGCAACCAGTGCAGAAAGATCCGGGAATTTTCTGATCCTAAAATCACTGAAATCAAGGAAGCGATTGGTAAAGCTTTTGAATCCGCTATTCGGAGTCATTCGCTGGTATTGTATGGTGATTGCAAAATCGA
>CAWUWQ010000164.1:0-3033 GCA_963926065.1 uncultured Algoriphagus sp. | reverse complement strand
ACTACGACTCAACTGACCATCCGGAACCCGAAGGTGATGGCTTCTAATGTGGATGAATTAAAAGATGCAGCCCGAGCCAATGGTGAAAATGTCAGTTTTGTGAAATATACAGCCAACAATTCTTGGGTAATGCTTCGAGATATTGACTTGAATCAGATCAAAAAAATCACCCTAGAGATCGATCCTACTAATACGGGAGGAAAATTGGAACTTCGAACTGGAAGCCCCGATGGGAAGTTATTGGCAGTGACTAAAACCCTGACGAAGACTGATCGTCCAAAAGGACGTGATGGCGGCTGGTTTACGGTTGAAATGACGATCGAGCAAACAGACTTAATGGGAGATATTTATTTGGTATTCAAGGCTGAGCAAGAAGTTTCGATTTGGAATACCTTCCAATTGAATAGTCTAAAATTCAATAGGTAAGTGTGATTTTTAAAAAATGAATTTAGGGAATTGGTTTGAAATAGAATTATTCAAACTAATTCCCTAAATTCATTTAAACTTTTTAAGAATGATCCCAACCCAAAAAAATTGCATCAATTGTGGCACTCCGATGCGAGGAAGAATTGACAAGAAATTCTGTGATGATTCCTGCCGAAACACCTACAATAATCAGCAGAATTCAGCGTCTACCAATTTGATTCGAAATATTAACCATGCCTTGAAAAAGAATCGGAACATACTAGAATCCCTGATTCCCCAAGGGGAGGAGCTCGCAAAAACCACTAAGGATAAATTGCTTAGGTTGGATTTTCAATTCAAATATTTCACCCACATTTACGAAACGAAAAAAGGAAGTCAGTATCAATTTTGCTATGATTTCGGATACTTAAAATTGGAGGGAGATTGGTTTTTGGTGGTAAAAGGAAAGGATACTTAATCCATCTATTACTAGAATCCCTATATTCCTTGATGAAAAAACGAGTCACAGGAATAGGTGGGATTTTTTTCAAAGTAGAAGATCCCACCAAAACGAAAAAATGGTATCAGGAGCATTTAGGATTAAATACTGACCAATATGGTGCTACCTTCGAATGGAAGTCCGCTACTAATCCTGAAGAAAAAGGCTTTACACAATGGTCCCCAATGGACTCGAAGACGGAGTACTTTAAGCCTTCTGAAAAGGATTTTATGATCAATTATCGCGTAGAAAACCTTGTGGAATTGGTTGAAATTCTTAAGTCTGAAGGGGTACAAATTCTAGATGAAATAGTGTCTTACTCCTATGGGAAATTTGTCCACATCCTAGACCCAGACGGACACAGTATAGAACTATGGGAACCTATTGACTCCGAATATGACGAACTAGTTGATGGAAGAACAAAAAGCTGAAGGCATGGAAGCACCAAAAATTCAACATGAGTTTGACGGAAAAAAAGGATCGTTTTTTATAGAAGTAAATAAAAAGCGATTTGCCGAAATGGTCTATGTGATGGCAGGACCTAAAAAATTGATTATTGAACACACTGAGGTAGATGAAAGCCTGAAAAAGCAGGGAATAGGTCAGTTGCTTTTGGAGAAGCTAGTGGAATTTGCAAGGAATGAAGATATCAAGGTCATTCCACTTTGCCCATTTGCCAAGGCTCAGTTTAAAAAACGAGAGGATCTGCGAGACGTATTAAATTGAAGGGTTAAGAGAAAAATAAAAAGGCTAAAACAATTAGTGCCAGCCCCACTAGCGATATCCAAGTAATCCGTTGCAATTCTTTTTTGCGTTTGAATCGATGGGCAATCGCTGCATTAATTGATTTGGAATCCGCCATACTTCGGTAATTGGGATCAGTTTTACCCTCTGAGTAAGTTGATTTTCCCCTGATTTTCCCCAATTTATGATTGTCTTTCAATCGATTATTGGAATCCATTGCAAAGCCTGCTCCTCTAGTCATTGATTCTCATTTATTCAAACTTAATGATTAATTTTCAAATAAAAAAGGATTTAAGACTCAAGGAGTTTATTCAGATTTTAGAAAAATCAGGTTTGGTTAATCGGGGGCCAATGGCTAATCCTGATCTTTTGAATAGGATGTTGATCAATTCCAATCTTTTAATTGCAGCGCGGCATCAAGGTCAGCTAGTTGGAATACTTCGCGGGCTTACTGATTTCAGCTATCGAACCTTTGTTGCCGATCTAGCGATAATTCGAAATTTTCAAAATCAGGGAATCGGGAGAGGGCTTTTGGAAGAAGCTCGAAAATCAGTTCCAGATGTAAGATTGTTTTTGTTTTCGGCAGAAGATGCCGAGGGTTTTTATCAAAAAAAATTTCGTTTCTAGCTTCATGAGCGATGCTATCAGCTAAAGCCGGTGGAACGGTTGCTTTGATTTTAGACAAAATGGTTAACTTCCTGCTCGACCTACCAAACTTGATTCAAATGAGAAAATTGTTACTTACAGGGATAGCCTTGTTACTTTCTTTGGGTGTCTTTGCTCAAAAGACTTATATCCATGCCGGAAAATTATTTGATGCGAAAGCTGGCAAAATGCTCACGGAGCAGACGATTGTAATTGAAGGAAATAAAATTCTTTCTGTCAACTCTGGTTACCAAAATCCAGGAGCAAACGACGAATCCATCGACCTCAAAAATGCAACTGTAATGCCAGGCTTGATGGACATGCACGTTCACATTGAGGGGGAAACTAGTCCGACTCGCTATGTAGATGGATTCAGAGATAATGAAGCAGATGTTGCGTTTAAGTCGGTGGCTTTTGCTAAAAAAACACTGATGGCAGGATTCACTACGGTTAGGGATCTAGGTGGATCAGGAGTCAATATTGCCTTGAGAGATGCTATTGCAGCAGGTAGAGTGGTGGGACCTAGGATTTATACCGCTGGAAAGTCTATCGCTCCCACAGGTGGACATGCCGATCCAACAAATGGAGTCCGAAGGGATTTGATGGGAGATCCAGGTCCTGATCAAGGAGTTATAAATGGTCCCTTTGAGGCCAGAAAGGCGGTTCGTCAGGCAGTAAAATATGGATCTGATGTAATCAAAGTGACCGCAACAGGTGGCGTACTGTCGGTGGCTCGTGAT
>CAWUWQ010000163.1:0-4941 GCA_963926065.1 uncultured Algoriphagus sp. | reverse complement strand
TTACATACCTGTAAGTACTTATTTGGTTGACTAATCAACTCTCCCAAAAAATACTAAAGCCTTTGAATCTTCAAATTCAAAGGCTTTTTTTGAAATTTTTTAACCACAAACATCGAAGAAATTTCAAGAAGGAAAACAAAGATAATGGCCTCGAAGGTTGACTCAAACACTATTTCATTCCTTAATAATGAATATTTTTTTCTCGCTGCACCACAGGGAGCAGATTGAAACCCTTTGCTAAATCGAAATTCCCAATCCTACTTTTTAATTAGTTTATCCACCGTCTTCCAATAACGCTCCTCCATTTCGGTTTCATTTATCTTGGTATAAATAGTCACCGGCCTAGCACCAAGATCAGCTGGAGTTAAAAAGGATTTCTTTTCTGCCAAATCTGGATTTGTGATACTTTCAAGAATAGCTACATCCCACATGATCCATTTTTTCTTTGCTGTGTCCTCCGGCTTCCACCAGCGAAAGAAAGTATCCCAACGACTCATCAGATACTCACCTAATTCGCCATTGTTAGCTAATTCATTTCGAGTCAAATTTTTATCAAAAACCAAATACTGGCTTGTCGTCGCTGACATAATGGTCAAATCTAATCCGGGTGTACTCAGCAACAGATCAACTGCAAGAGTATCGTTGTTTGAATTAAATTCTTTTTTATCAAACTCATTGGTTTCAGGATTATGCCAAATTCCCAAATAATGCACCCGAATTTTCGGAATGATTCCTGGGTCTTGAAGAATTGCTGAAGCGACATTAGTACAGGAACCTAAGATCACCAATACAAGCGAATCACCTTCCAACAGACTATTGGCCTGATCTACAATAAAGGTTGAGGCTGCAGAAATATTGGGTTGATGAATGGATTCCAAGGCATCATTAGCACCTAGCGGCAAGGAAATATCAGTTCTACCTACTAATCTCACAAGCTCCTCATTCATTTTTTGGCTTTCTAAAACCGTACTATCTGAGGCCAAGGGCGAGGTATGAAACTGAGCAGAAGTAATTCCCTTGATATCAAAGGAATCTGAAGCCATTGCCCCTACAAGTGCAAATAAATCATCCACCTCATTAGCGGTATCAGCATCAATGATAATTTTTATCCGACGATTTGGGCTAGAAATCTTGGAGCTACAGGCTAGCAGAGTTAGAATTGATAGTATTGTGAGTAATCGACTCATCTGGTATTTAGGTGTTGGTAAAAATGCTATAATTTATTCGGAGGGTTTATTTCATTAAAGTCTGCCAGATCATTCGAAGTCCATAGAATATCATCAAAACACCCACAAACTTATTGAGCCAAAATAGGGTTCGATCGGTAACCAATGGGCTAAGCTTCTTTGCAATGAATGCCTTTACTAAATCAATGCAAAATACAGTGACCAAAATACCGGCGTAATAGGCTACATAATCAGATTCTGTAAAACTTGGCTTTAGTTGAACAAGAGAAGCTATAGAAATCCAAAATAGTAATACAAATGGATTGATCCCATTGATGCCAAATCCTTTTGTAAAAGCTGATCGTTTTTTCACTCGTGGCAAATCAATCCCTCCTGAATTTGGCCTAAAGACCTTTTTCTTAAAGATCGAATTAATCCCAAAACCCATTAGTATTAATCCACCTCCAAGCCCCAAAACAACTTCAAAAGATTCAAAGCCGGCGATGAACTTAATTCCGAAAAATGTCACCAAAACATAAATCAAGTCACTAACCAAGATTCCAGTTGCTAAAGCTGCCGCATTTCGAAACCCATTAGTCAAGCTTGCTTGGATCAAAGCAAAAAAAACCGGTCCGATCAAAGCCGACAACAAAAGTCCAACACTGAAACCCTCTCCGAATGCGGCTATCAAATTATATCTGAATTAGTTGAAACAAAATCAAGCCAGGAAGTTGCCTTCTCCCCTTTCAAGACGCGAGGAAATTTATTTTGGCCACCTTCCTTTCCTTGTGCCCGCAGCCAATCATAGAAAACTCCTGAATGCAAAAGTGTCACATAAACATCCTTAAGTGCGTGTCTTCGCTCCACGGCATAATCATCATTCAACTCTCCCAGTTTTTGATCAATTAAATTTCTGATCTCATTATGATCCACTTGATCTTCTGTACCTAAATACCAATGATGAGCAAACAGATTTCCTTCTGGAATCCCAACTACAGTGAATTCCGTGATACTCACATTCATTTCCTCAGCCACCAACTCTACCGCTTTATTCATATTGTCCACCGATAAATGCTCTCCGCATAAACTCAGAAAATGCTTGGTACGACCGGTAATTATAATTTCCGCCTCGTCTTTGGATACAAATCGAATGGTGTCTCCGATCAAATATCGCCAAGCTCCTGCGCAGGTAGTAATCAATAAGGCATAATCCACATGCTCTTCAACTTCATCAATTTTTAATGTTTGGGCTGAAGGAAGAACATTTCCATCGCTATCAAAATTCGCTTCACTGAACGGGATGAATTCATAGAAAATCCCATTATTCAAAACCAAACGCATAGATTTTTGATTGGGAAAAGCCTGAAAAGCCAAGAACCCCTCAGAGGCCAGATAAGTCTCGATATAAGTTAGAGGTTTTCCTAAAAGCTTTTCAAAGCCCTTTTTATAAGGCTCAAAAGAAACTCCACCATGAACAAAAATCTGAAGGTTGGGCCAAATCTCATGGATGTTTTTGACCCCGTAAAACTTGATGATTTTCTCCATTAGAATCAATAGCCAAGCAGGCACTCCGACTATAATACCTATATCCCAAGTGCTAGCCTTTTCTACAATTTGATCAAGCTTATCTGCCCAGTTTTTATTTCTGGAAATCTTTTTACCAGGCTTATAAAAACGCTGAAACCAAATAGGTAATCGCCCAGTCGTTATTCCTGAAAGATCTCCAGAGAAATAAGTGCCGTTAAATTCCAAATCTGTACTTCCACCAAGCATCAAAATCCCTCTTTTGAAAAGTGAGGCAGGAAGTTCCTCGTAATTGGAAAGCGAAAGAATCTGTCGAACTCCGGTCCTTCGAATTGCTTTGACCATCTCTTTGGTGATGGGGATATATTTAGAAGTGGTTCCTGAAGTGCCGGAACTTAAGGCAAAATACTTCACTGCTCCCGGAGAAGTGACATTAGTTTTTCCTTCTAATAAAAAATGCCACCACTCTTGATAAATTTTATCATAATCGTAAACAGGGATTTGAGTTTGGAACCGCTCATAAAACTCATCTCCTGGTTTTCGAAAAGCCGCTAAAATTGAGTTGAAATTATAGCGCTTTGCAATTGAGGTTTCCCGACTGTGGATCATCAATTCCTTTAGCGTTTCTCGCTGAAGATCAATCGGACTAGAATAATCCTGCTCCAAACTTTCCTTCAGTCTAATGCCTTTCTTTAGTAAAGTACTGAGTATCGCCATATCTTTGTTTTAATCAATCGAGCAAAAAGTAGTTGATAAAAATAACCAATGGATATCAAAGCCAACCTTCAAGCAGTAAAAAAATCTTTTCTAAATCCCAATTGCAAACTTATCGCAGTGAGCAAAACCAAACCCATCGAGGCATTAAAAGAAGCCTATGAAGCAGGTATTCGGGATTTTGGAGAAAACAAAGTTCAGGAAATCCAGTGGAAACAGCTGGAGATGCCAGAAGATACCAGATGGCATATGATCGGGCACTTGCAGAGCAACAAAGTCAAATACATTGCTCCATTTATTCATTTGATTCATGGAGTTGACTCTTTCAAACTGCTGAAAGAAATCAATAAGCAAGGGAAAAAAGCTGATCGAGTAATCTCTGTTTTGCTTCAAATTCATATTGCAGAGGAAGAAAGCAAATTTGGCTTTGATCATACCGAGCTGTATGAAATGATTGCAGATCCTGATTTTTTAGCCTTATCTCATGTCAAAATAGCGGGACTTATGGGCATGGCCACGTTCACAGAAAATCAAGATCAAGTCCGAAAGGAATTTCGAGGTTTAAAAGGGTTGTTTGAGACTTTGAAATCAAAAGCACTCCCGGCTTTTGTTCAGTTGGAAGAAATCTCCATGGGAATGAGTGGGGACTACCTGATCGCTCAGCAAGAAGGAAGTACAATGGTACGAATTGGCTCATCGATCTTTGGAGCCAGGTAATTCAAAAAGATAGATTAGAAAACATGATTATCCTATTTATCGCTAGTAGTCTTTTAATTACTAAATAGCCTACACTACGATAGGATTCCAGAGTTAAGTTGATTGCATGGAGATAGCCAAACCATTATATCCTTGAACCGAGCAGATTTAAAGTTCAAGCAATGTTGTTTGACACCTAATAAGACTGAAGATATAGATATTACTAAAACATGAACGCCAAACAAATCATACAAACCTCAGCGATTTTTGGAGCCATTGCGGTTGGAATCGGGGCATTTGGTGCTCATGGTTTGAAAGATGTTCTAGCCGAGACTGGACGATTAGACACCTTTGAAACTGCAGTCAAATATCATTTCTATCACACATTGGGATTGTTTTTGATTGGAATTTTAGCTTTGGTCAAACCTAACTGGAAGCAATTATCAACTGCAGCACTATTGATGATTATTGGAATTCTGATTTTCTCAGGTTCGCTCTATATCCTTTCCTTAACTGGCATTACCTGGTTGGGAGCGATTACTCCGCTCGGAGGAGTTGCCCTTATTTTAGGCTGGGGATTTCTTTTTTTGGCTGTCACAAAAAACCCCTAATTCTATTGCCATGCAGAAATCACTGCTCCTAGCCTTCTTATTTGTTCTATCCTTCTCTGTAAAAGCACAACTGACTCCAGAGCAACTCGTCAAGATGGATCAAGCAATGGGGACTGAAAGTTTTTTCAACAATCGCCTATCAGGCTTTATACTGCAGGACATGGATCAGAAAATCGTTCTGTATGAAAAAAACTCTCATCTAAATTTTATTCCAGCTTCCACCACTAAGC
>CAWUWQ010000162.1:0-2654 GCA_963926065.1 uncultured Algoriphagus sp. | reverse complement strand
TTTTCGATAGTTCTATTGCTGGAATGATCGTAAGTGTTGCTGGAATTGCTTTTTTGGCAAGCGCTTTGTTTAAAAGTAAATCGTTCCTTAGTAGATTTGGAACTTCAAGACAGCCAGAGTCGTTGGAAAAAATAGTTTGATGCTGGATGTCTGGTGACCGATGTTAGATGTTGGGGAATTGATGAACTCACTACTGATCCATATAATTGTCAGGCCTAGAAAATAGTGTGAGAAAAGCCCGTCGAATTAATATTAACTATGAAAAAATTAAGAATTCTATATTTAGCAGCGATACTTGGACTTGTTTCTTTGAGCGCAAAAGCTCAGGACAAAATTGAATGGATGAAATTTGAAGAGGCTGTTAAAGCAAATGATTTCAGCCCAAAGATGCTTTTTGTTGATGTATACACCGATTGGTGTGGCTGGTGCAAAAAAATGGATAAGGACACATTCACTGATCCAAAAGTGATCGAATATATCAACGCAAACTTCTATGCCGTGAAATTGAACGCAGAGGAAACCAAGCGTACTTTTAATTTTATGGGAAAAGAATATAATGAAGCCCAAATGGCTGCAGCGATGCGGGTTCGCTCCTATCCCAACTTTGTGATCATCGACTCTACCCTTCAAAATATCACTCAAATGCCAGGATATCGAGAGCCTGTACCATTTTTAGAGGGATTGACCGGAATAGTGGCTAATGGATTTTCGAAAAAATGAGTTTTACACTTTCCGATCAAAAAGAAACCATTATCGCATTAGCTACACCTCAGGGAGTCGGTGCGATTGCTGTCATCCGCCTTTCAGGACCAGAGGCTATCCGCCTAACCAATGAAGTTTTTTTTGGGAAAAACCTGGAAAAGCAGGAATCGCATACCATTCATTTCGGAACTATACGAGATGGCGAAAAGATCATCGATGAGGTATTGGTTTCGATTTTCATTGCCCCAAAATCATTCACCAAGGAGAATGTGGTAGAAATCTCTACCCACGGTTCTTCTTATATCATCAACCAAGTACTAAAGCTTTTTATCCGTAAAGGAGTAAGACCTGCCAAACCGGGGGAATTCACCCAACGCGCATTTTTGAATGGGCAGTTTGATCTGGCGCAAGCAGAAGCCGTAGCTGATTTAATCCATGCAGATTCTGAGACCAGTCACCAGGCAGCATTGAATCAGATGCGTGGAGGATTCAGTTCTGAAATTCAACAACTTCGCTCGAAGCTGATCCATTTTGCTTCCATGATTGAGTTGGAACTGGATTTCGGCGAAGAAGATGTGGAATTTGCCAGTCGTGAGGAATTACGAACACTGGTAGAGCGATTACTTCGCGTGGTAGAGGAATTGATTTTAAGTTTTGATCTGGGAAATGTGATCAAAAATGGAGTTCCCACCGTAATTGCCGGAAAGCCAAATGCTGGAAAATCCACCTTATTGAATGCCTTGCTTAATGAAGAGAAAGCGATCGTATCGGAGATTGCAGGTACGACCAGAGACTTTATCGAAGATGAGATTTCCATTGGAGGCGTAATGTTTCGCTTTATCGATACGGCTGGTTTGCGTGAAACAACCGATACCATCGAAGCGATTGGTGTGGGTCGAACGCATGAGAAAATGAAGTCAGCTTCTTTGATTTTATACCTATTTGATTTGGGCGACACTGACTTGGTCGAAATTAATCGGGAGATCAATATCCTCGAAAATCAAGGTGTTCCTTTCCTTAAAGTAGCCAATAAGACGGATAAGGCTAATAATATTATTATTAAGGAGTTAAAGGATCAGCATCCGGATACTATTTTTATTTCTGCAGGTAAAAAAGAAAACCTCGAAGAGCTTAAAATCCGAATCCTCGAACTAGTTAATTTGGATAAATTCCGGACTGGAAATACCATCGTGACGAATGTGCGGCACTACGATTCCCTGGTCAAAACCCGAGCTTCCCTCTTAGACATTCTCAGTGGGCTAGACAATCAAATCACCAATGATTTTGTGTCGATGGACATTCGCCGTTCGCTCTATTTCCTTGGAGAGATCACGGGTGAAATCACTACCGATGATTTGCTGGAGAATATTTTTAGGAATTTCTGTATCGGGAAGTAAGCTTTTGTGACTAATGCATTTTGCCTATTTGTATCATATATCTTCTATATTATTTGCCAGCATACAAAAAGGTGAGATTATGTCAGTTCGGGAAGGTTCAAGCCTGCTCCTGTCTTTGCTGTAGATCTAGGACATTTTAATCTGGATTTATTCTATCAATTCATTTAAGCCACAACGCTGGAATTGAAAAAATCAATGAGCTGTAAAAAACCTCAAAGGTTATTCGGATTTGAGATCCAATGGCATTGATTCAGGATACATCCCCGATAGTTATGAGGATGCCATGACTTGACCCTCCCCACAATCCTGGCTCTTCGCTATAAATGTCCATTGGACATTTATTAACGCTCAGCCTTCCTTTTGAATCAGGACAAAGGAACACGGAAAAAGAAAATAAAATCCATTTCCATCCTCCCTCATAGGCATTCGATTCCAAAAGACGGCTTTGGGCGAGAGGCGAATTGTTCGTTTACCTTTTTACCATGGGTTGCACCCATGGCTATTAATAGTTTGACTACTTCGTAGTCATTCAAAACCATATGTATTAGTGAACTA
>CAWUWQ010000161.1:0-8241 GCA_963926065.1 uncultured Algoriphagus sp. | reverse complement strand
ATGATCGGCGGTTTTCAATTCATTTGGGATTGATGGGAATGGTGCAATCCCTACTTAGTATTTTTGGCTTTAGAGAAAATCTAGTGTTGAGATTGAAACGAGAAAAAACGATTGGCCTACTTTTAGGAATTGGGATGGTTTTACCCCTGGCATGGTTGTTAGAACTGATTTCTACCCTTTTTAATCGATCCGGGATTATCGGAGCATATTTTAAGTCAAATGACTGAAAAACGTAACGTCCTTTTTTTACAATCCTCCTCTGAGCTCTATGGTTCAGGAAAAATACTTTGTCAAGTACTACAGGTTTACCGTAGGGAAGGATTTAACCCAATAGTTCTACTTACCGGAACAGGTCCACTAGCAGATTTACTGATCAAGGATGGTTATACTGTCCGAATTAAAAATCTTGGAATTCTCCGCAGAAAATATGTGAAGCCAAGTGGGTTGATAAATAGATTGGGCAAGAATATTCAAGCTTATAGTTACTTGAATCAACTTCATCGGGAGTACGATTTTCAGTTGGTTTACTCCAATACCCTTGCAGTCGTGGTGGGTGCTTGGTGGGCTAGAAGAAGAAATATTTGGCATATTTGGCATATTCATGAAATTCTTCAAGGGCCTTCACCTTTGGTGAAAATGTTAGCCAGAATACTTGATGCTAGCACATCAGAGCCTATTGTAGTTTCTGAAGCGGTGGGAGATCACTGGAAGGATAAACTGAAAAAAGCCAAACCTACGGTCATTCATAATGGCATTTGCTATGATCCGTACTTGAAAAAATTCCCAAATTCCAAGCAGAAGTTAGGAATAGAAGCTAATCGAGTTGTGGTCACCATGGTGGGACGAATAAATCCTGGAAAAGGACAGCTCTTTTTTTTAGAAATGGCAGAGCTGTTGGTTGAGAAATATCCTATGCTATACTTTCTACTAGTCGGAGATCCATTTCCTGGATATGAATCCATTGAGGAGGATATTCTTCAAAAAATCGATTCTCCAACTCTTAGCTCTTCCGCCAATTACTTAGGGTTTAGATCAGATATTCCGGAGATCCTTGCCGCTACGGACATATTTGTGCTGCCTTCGATTCTTTCAGATTCATTCCCAACGGTCATTTTAGAGGCAATGGCTGCTGGTAAACCAGTGGTTGCCACGCGCTCCGGTGGGGCGGCTGAGATGGTCATCAATGAAGAGACTGGCTTGTTAATTTCGATAGGAGATGTGGAAAAGGGAGCAGAAGCTTTAGACAAACTGATTAAAAATGTAAATTTGCGCATTGAAATGGGGAAAGCAGGTCGTAACAGGGTGCTCCATGAATATAGCTTGAAGTCTTTTGAAGAAAAAATTACAAATCACTTATGGCGCCAACTAAGAAAAAGCTGAAGGTTGCCATTATGGGTGCCAAGGGTTATCCCTACGTATATGGAGGCTATGATACGTTGACCCGAGAACTTGGAGAGCGGCTAGTCGCACGTGGGGTTTCGGTAAGAGTATACAACCATCGGGCACTTTTTAAAGAAAAGCCGCACTATGTTAATGGCATAGAATGCATCTATATTCCTGCAGTTGAGAAGAAGAGTCTGACTCAATTGACTCATAGTTTTTTTTCTATGGTCCATGCCTGTTTCTCGGATGTGGATGTGATTTTTGTAGTCAATAGTGGGAATGGGCCATTTGGTCTAATTTCCAGACTTTTTGGAAAACCTACCGTAATAAATGTCGATGGCTTAGAATGGCTTCGCCCAAAATGGAAAGGAGCTGGTTCAAAGTATTTTCTCTGGGCATCCCGAATGGCAACAAAGTTCTATGACCAAGTGATCAATGATTCTGAGGAAATGCGACGCGTATATCTGGAATTATTTGATGCAGATTCTAAGGTCATTGCTTATGGAGCAAATCTGCGCGAAAGTGCTGAAAGCAAATTTATTCAAAAATGGGGTTTGATCCCTGAATCATACTTCCTAATCGTAGGGAGACTAGTTCCTGATAATAATGCCGATTTGATTATTAAAGGATTTTTGAAATCTAACTCAAATCGGAAATTGGTGATTGTTGGGGATCAACCTTTTGAAGATGAATGGGCCAGTCAGTTGAAGAAAATTAGTGATCCTAGAATTTTATTTACTGGATATGTAAGGGATCCCAATGAATTGGCATCTCTCTACATTCATTCCTATGCATATTTTCACGGACATGAGTATGGTGGGACTAATCCCGCAATGCTCAAGGCGATGGGTTATGGGTGTGCAATTTTGGCATTGAACACACCTTTTAATCAGGAGATGTTACAAAATGGAAAGCACGGCTGGTACTTCGACAAGGATGTGAAAGCCGTCAAAGAAATCGTTGGGAAAGCAGAGAACAACCCATCTAAAATGGATGAATTCCGAAAGGAGGCTCGCTCGGGCTTGACTCAGAAATATAATTGGGACTATGTGACTCAACAGTACATCGAAGTTTTCGAAGAGTTATCAGGAAAAATAGTTCTTTCGAAAATGCCTTTCGGAAAAGGTGCTTTAGAAAACAGTTTAGATTTACAGTGATCTGATTTTTAGAGTGGTGATAGGTTAGTGAACAGCTTCGAGAAAAAGAAAAAATGCTTCCAAAATACTTGCCTATCCCCAGACAATTCTCCGTCAAAATTCGCGAAGACCTTTAGGAAAATATAATTTCTTGGAACTTTAAGCTCATTTTGAGGCTTACAAAAACATAACTTTTAACCCTAAACGTTAAACTAATGATCAGAAAAGCAACTGCCGTCTGGAATGGAACAGGAAAAGAAGGAAAAGGCTACTTAACTACAGCTAGCACAGTTCTAAATAAAGCTCAATATTCTTTTAAAACTAGATTTGAAGATGGAGTAGGTACGAACCCAGAGGAACTTATTGCAGCAGCACATGCGGGTTGTTTTGCCATGAAGTTAAGTTTCAACCTGAGCGCTGAAGACTTGAATCCGGAAGAACTTGATGTGACTTCAAACATTACTTTTGAAGAAGGCACGCTCAAAAAATCACACCTTGTCCTCAAAGCCAAAGTGGCGGGAATTACTGAAGAAAAATTTGCTGAATTAGTCAAAGACGCGGAGCTAAATTGTCCGATCTCTAAAGCATTGAATATGGAAATCAGCGTGGAGTACACGCTCAATTCCTAATCAAAAAGGCTATCAGTTAAAAAAGCAGGTGTGAATACCTGCTTTTTTTATTTCCATCGAAACTTCCTCCATGCATCTTGTTTTTTTTCATCTAAGAAAGTCCACGCTAAAAACCTGCTTTTTTTATTTCCCTGAGACATTTTAAAAACTTTTTGAGAATAAACCCCAGTCTGTCTAAGTATTAATTCTAGGGCTTTGAGATGTTCAGACTTTGACACCAAACAGGTAAACCAAAAGACCTTATTATGAAATCTAACGCTCTCTGTTATCATATTTTGGATAAATGTCAATTCTCCACCTATGGTCCAGAGCTCTGCTGATTGGCCTCCAAAATTTAAAATAGGTTTTGGGTTTGCTTTGCCCGTAAGATTTCGGGTTTTTCTCTTACTGCCTTTCTGAGCTGTTTTAAGAGAATCATGGAAGGGTGGATTGCAAAGGGTGAAATCGAAGAAATCTTCTTTATGGATGATCCCTTCGAAAATCTTAGAAGCATCATTTTGAGCACGAAACTCAATCTTTGGTTGAAATAAAGGGTTGCTATTCAATATATTTTCTGCTGAAGCAAGCGCTATTGGATTCAACTCGACACCAGTCATATTCCATCCCTGAATGGCTACCCCCAAGAGCGGGTAGATTAAATTAGCTCCGGTACCGATATCCAATCCGTGAATTCTAGATCTGTCAGGTAGCTTGCCGCTATTGCTTTGCGCCAGCAAATCTCCCAAATAATGAATATAATCTGCTCGACCAGGGATTGGCGGACAGAGAAACCCCTCTGGAATTTCCCAATTCTCAACTTGATAAAAATGCTTTAGAAGTGTTCTATTGAGTGCCAATACGGCTTTTGGATTCGAGAAATCAAGTGTTTGGTTTCCGAAAGAATTGACCAATACATGTCTTTCTAGTTCAGAAGAGGTTTTGATTAGTGCTTCTAAATCATAGCTTCCTTGATGAATGTTTTGAGGATGTAAACTTGCTTCTCTAGTTGACTTTTTGGGTCTTTCCATAAGTGAAAATTTCTCTCTAAATCAGTTCGATTTTGGAGATCTCCAATCGGAAATTTTCTGCTTCTTTATTTCCTATCAGTAAGGCAAGTTCGCTTATTTGGGCGGAATTGAAATTTGAAATCTCCAATTTCCTTCCGCGAAAGGCGGGATACATAGCAGAAAGTGGAATCACAACTTCTTGCCAAACTCCTGTTGTTTGGAATTCTGTAATATAAGAATGCCTATCGTAAGGGCTTGATTTGATTCGAAACTGATAGGCCTTACCATCGCCTTTCAAAGTGATTCTGACTTTGGTGTTATTCCCCACCTTTGCATTAAGAGAGTGGCGGAGAGAGGAAAACCCCCCATTATTTTCTAAAGAGACTTTGCCTTGAAAGATTCCATTTCCTGCTTCATTGATGGAAAATTTCCCCTCGGATCTTCCTCCCATCACTACATCATCGACAATTTGCCAATCTGATTTGAGTGAATTTTGACTAAAATCGTAGAGCATTATTGAAATCATAAATGGGAGGTATAGAAGTGCTTTCACAATAACAAAAGCAGGGATTTTATTGTTTTGTTTAATTCAGGGATAGCTAGCTGGTAAACTGCCAGCTGCAATCTGCTCAGTCTACCTCGAAAATCAACTTCATGGTAATGGAAGCTGTTTTGTTTTTGTCAGCGGTATTGAAAGTACCACCCCAGGAATAATCTTCACCAGAGTTTTGGCCGGTAATCTGGAAGATACCCATATTTGCTGAGATCGGATCCCCAAGATCACCTTTGGAGTTTTCAGCGATTCGCTCAGCTCGGATTGTGGCGTCCTCCGTCGCTTTTGCAATCATCTCCAGTTTGAGAGATTCAAGTTCGGTATAATAGTAGCGCGGATTTTGGGAGTAAAATGTAATACCCTGATTCAGTAGCTCAGTGATTTCTCGAGAGATTTTTTCGACTTTCTCCACCTCTTTTGATTCAATTTTCAGGGATTGATTCAATTGGTATCCGGTGAAAGTTTGGCCGAGAAAGCGACCGTCATTGGAATAGTTTTGCTGATATTGGGGACTGGTGGTAACCGCTTTAAAGATGAGTTGATTCTCAGGAATGCCTTTGGATTTCAAATAGGAGGTAACCGCTTTTTTATCGGATTCTAGATCAGAATAGGCTGAGGTTAAGTCTTTGCTTTCCCTACTAAAATTTCCCTCCCAGACGATCAGATCAGAAGTGAAATTACTCTCACCTAGACCTGTGACGTTTATTGTTCCCTGTGGGCGATTTCGATTAATGAACGCATTTCCTAAAATAAATGCAGCAATGATAATGGCCAATGCAAATAGAATAGCTGGAATGTTCTTTTTCATGTGTTTATAATTTGCTTTTCAATTGTCACATGGAATCTCGCATGGTTGATAATCATCCCAGTGTGTGGCGCTTGCGTCATGCTCGATGTCATTTTGTAAAAATTAGTCTATTGAAAATAAGAATTTGAAATCATGGAAACAAAAAACCCACCTTTATGGCGGGTTTTAAGAAGGTTTAACCTGATTAGATTTACAAAACCCGATGCTTAAATTCCTGTGATTTTGGATTTTCCAAATCAATCAAATAGCCGTTGATCACTGCATATTTTAATTTCCCATCGGTTGCTAGAAAGAAATTAGGAGTAGCGCCTGTCATCCAGCCTTGACTTAGCTTTTCGCTGCTAGCCAAAATGTTTATTGGCAATTGATGGAGGGTGTTTTTGGCAGTGTTTTTCACTTTTACAGCGAGATAGCCTTCTTTAAGAAGTTCCAGCGCTTTTGCCTCTGTGATTTGATCGATCGATTCAAAAGTACTCTGATAGACTTTCCCTTCTGTATAGCGCAGCCCGGAAGCTTCCAGAGATTCCATTCCAAAAAAAACCTGCATATCGCCAAGATCTTCAATTGAGGAATTCATATAATAAGTGCTTCCAGCAGTCACATCTCTTCTTCTAATCGCTAAATCGACAGGATAAAATTTTCCACTAACAGGAACTTCCACTTCCTCGAGTATCAAATCCATTAGTTGAAGATCATTATCACCAATAGCGAAATACTGTTCGGTGGTATATTGCTCGTAGCCTTTGGTCGCGATCTGATGAAGGGCATTCAAAATGATCATGAAATTCAGCTTACGGATATATTGCTTCTCAGGATCGTCAGTATATCCTCCCGACTCGATTAAGATAGTGCTCGTTCCCCATTTCTGGATATTATCTCCAAAGGCCCGAGGTTCGAATTCATCATCATACTTGCCTACCTGTCCGGGGATTACCTTTTGAAGGATTTCGTTCATTCCGGCGATGGTCTGCATAGCTCTTTTTCGAACATCGTTGATCTCTGTCGCTTCATTATAGGCTGGTGCCAAAACTGAAATAGTCGCTTGCTTTGGCGTGTTGTGTACATTGTAGTAGATCTGCTGATCGTGAAGATTGAAGCCAAATTCTGGTTCGAATTTGTCTCGTGCATTTTTGAGGATTTGCGCCTCTGGCGAAATTTGGGAGACAGCATCCCGGTTGAGATCAATGTCCAGCGCATTTCTTCGCTTAAAAGCTTCCGCTCCATCAGGGTTGATCATTGGAATGAATTTGATCTTAAGTTGATTCTTCAAAAGCGCACGTAATTCATCGTAACCATCGCCGCTGCCCTTTAGGAAATTGAAAAGATCAAATAAGGACATCGTTGCGGTACTCTCGTTACCGTGCATTTGAGACCAAAGCATTACCTTCGTTTTTCCTGTACCCCAATCCAAGGAAGAAACACTTCGCCCTTCAATCGATTCTCCAAGTTTTTCCAGCTCAAAGGCATCAGCATGTTTCTGGATCAAAGGTTGGAGGTCTGCATGTTTGAATCTTCTGTGTGTAATTGCGGATTCTAGATAGCGCTTCTGAGCAGCTTCCAAATCTGAAATTGAAAGCTGCTCGAAAGTCTGTGCTATTGCAGTTTTATTCCCAACATTAAATAGGAAAAACAGCAAAAAAAGGCTATTGTAATGCCTAAGGATTGATTTCATAAATCTTTATTTTCACAGTAATTTATTTGTAAATCTAGGCAACTTGGGAGGGAAATTCCTCTTATTTTGCGTTAAATTCAGTATTTATGGCCATCAAATTATCCTATATAGTAAAGGACCTTCCTTTAAAACACACCTTCACTATTGCACACCAAAGTCGTGATGTACAAGATACGCTGATCGTAAAACTGGAAGATGCAATTTTTTATGGCTTAGGAGAGTCGACTACCAATCCTTTCTATGGAATGACGATTGGTAATATGATTGAATGCATCGAAAAAATCAGGCCAATTGTTGAAAATGGAGCTTGGGAAACACCTGAACAGTTGTGGGAACTGGGCCGGGAAATTTTCAAAGATAATCCTTTCGCTCAAAGTGCCTTAGATATGGCGGCATGGGATCTTTACTCGAAGCGGAAGGGCAAAAAGCTGTATGAATTATTAGGCTTAGATCCTAAAAAAATCCCGTTGACTAATTTTACCATCGGAATAGATACCATCGAGAAAATGGTTTCCAAAATGAAAGAGGTAGACTGGCCGATTTATAAAATCAAGCTTGGAACTGAAAATGACTTGGAAATTATCCGAGAACTTCGAAAGCACACTGACTCAGTATTTCGAATTGATGCAAATTGTGCCTGGACTGCAGATCAAGCGATCGCCTATTCAGGCGAGCTGAGCAAGCTGGGGGTAGAATTCATGGAGCAACCACTTGGAAAGGATGATCTGGAAGGTATGCGTAAGGTTTTTACAGAAAGTAAGTTGCCGGTAATGGCAGACGAAAGCTGCATCGTGGAGTCAGATGTCAAGAAATGTCACGGACTTTTTAATGCCATCAATGTAAAGCTGGTAAAAGCCGGAGGCATTACTCCGGGCCTAAGAATGCTGAAGGAGGCAAAATCACTAGGCATGAAAACGATGGTGGGTTGTATGACCGAGTCTTCGGTCGGGATTACAGCAATAGCCCATATTGCTCCATTGCTTGATTATGTAGATATGGATGGAGCTATGCTTTTATCACAAGATCCTGCTAGGGGAGTTCAGATTAGGGTTGATCAAGTTATTTTCCCTGAGG
>CAWUWQ010000160.1:0-10841 GCA_963926065.1 uncultured Algoriphagus sp. | reverse complement strand
ATCAAAACATTGGATCCTGGACTCAGAGCAGACTTAATTTCTATTCAAAAAGCTTCTGATGCGATCAAGCCTTTTTCGATTGAACTGAGTCGAAAATCAAATGATATTTTTCTGAAAAGTCAAGGTGTCAAGGCTGGGATTAATAGCTACCAACAACTTCCGATGTTGGCTTTCGCATGGCGTCAGAGAATGGTGATTGAATTTTAAAATTAATTAAGGCATAACTAGGTAAATTTGACAGGTATTCTTTAAGCTTAAGCTGTTATCGCTGTAAAATATAAATCCCATTATGATGGAAATTTTTTTGTAATTTTTTTCAATTACCTCTTCCGATTGCCAAACCATACGCCCAAAATCACCGCAGCGATTCCAATATAATGGCCCAATAGCAATACTTCACCATCTAAGACACCCCAAAAAATAGCCACGATCGGAATGAAATAAGTGACTGAGCTGGCAAATACAGCGGTGACTTTTTTCACCATAATATTGAATAGAATCAATGCGATTGCGGTCCCGAATACGCCTAGCAAAGTTAAATACCCTAAGGCCTCAAGAGCTCCATCCACTTGCGTGACTTTATAGGAAAAATCAGTGCCAGCCATGAGATAGACCAAAGCCATGGGTAAGACCACTAAGAGCGAAATCGCTGTGATTTCAATAGGCTTAAGTTTTTCGAAACGAAATTTGATCAGGTTGAGATTGAATCCATAGCAAATGCAGGCTAAAATCACGAAAAAAGCATAGGCATTAATTGCTGAAAATGTCCCAAAATCTGCCCCCTCTTTTACCGTAACCAAGATTACTACTCCTATAAAGGCAATACCTAATCCGATTCCATTTCGCAGCGTGATCTTCGAGGAAAAGAACAAGGCTCCTATCAATACGACAAATAGCGGAGTCAGTGCATTAAGAACTCCTGTAAGCGAGCTACTTAGTTGTGTCTGGGCCTTTGCAAAAAGGAAAGCTGGAATAAAGCTGCCCACTAAGCCTACTAGAAGCAGATTTTGAATCTGTTTGCGGTTAAGGTTTTTAATTCTTGGCAGGGAAAGCGGAAGCAGGAAAGTGGCTGCGGCTACTATTCGGTAGGCTCCCACCTCACCCGGAGAGAAGACTTCGAGTCCACGTTTGATCAAAATAAATGAGCTTCCCCAGATTAAGGCTAATACAATCAGGAATACCCAGTTGACTAGATTACTATCAGATTGATTTGAATTCATAAAATCAGCTTTTGCCTTTAAATTGGCGGGGAGAGTAACAGGAGGGTATGAAGTTTAATTCTGGGGATTTGTTTCAAGAATTGTTAAAAAACGTGATCCGAGTATGCGTCTGCCACTTGATTGAGAACTTCGCAGACGTGCTCGTAAGTTTCCGCAGTGACCATTTCTGATCGATACTGTTTAAAATTCGGCATGCCTCTGAAATAATTGGTGTAGTGTCTTCGCATTTCCAGAATTCCCAGCTTCTCACCTTTCCACTCGACAGAGAAGTCCAGATGTTTCTTTGCGACAGCGATCCGCTCCTCCAGTCCTGGTGCAGCTAATTTTTCTCCTGTCGTTAAGAAATGTTTGATTTCATCAAAAATCCAAGGATAGCCAATCGAGGCTCGCCCGATCATCATCCCATCTACATCGTATTTATTTTTGTATTCTAAAGCTTTTTCAGGAGAATCGATATCACCATTGCCAAAAACAGGGATGTAAAGACGAGGGTTAGCTTTGACCAGATTTAGGTAAGACCAATCAGCTTCACCTTTGTACATCTGCGCTCTTGTACGTGCGTGTATACTGATAGCTTGGATGCCGACATCCTGAAGTCGCTCTGCTACTTCGACGATCCGAATTGTGTTTTGATCCCAGCCTAGCCGGGTTTTCACCGTGACAGGAATATTGACTGCTCTTACAATCTCTGCAGTCATGGCTACCATTTTATCGATATCCAGAAGTATTCCTGCTCCAGCGCCTTTACAGGCTACTTTATTCACAGGGCAGCCGTAATTAATGTCTAGAATATCAGGTTTGGCTTCTTCGACGATAGCAGCAGCTTCACGCATGGATTCGATTTCATTTCCAAAAATCTGAATACCGATTGGGCGCTCGTAATCGAAAATATCGAGCTTAGCCACACTCTTGGCAGCATCTCGGATTAATCCTTCTGAACTGATAAACTCCGTATACATCAGGTCAGCACCGTGCTGCTTGCACACTGCTCTGAACGGAGGATCACTCACATCTTCCATTGGTGCAAGCAACAATGGGAACTCTCCTAACTCCAACTTTCCTATCTTAACCACTTGTTATTCTAAATTTGCCGTAAATTTACCTCAATTATGGAGATATACGAAACCCAATCTGAAATAGCCAAGCGAAAGAGTTGGCTTTTATCCTTAGTAGTCATTGTCTTAGTCGCTATAGGCATGTTGGTTATTCTCCAAGTTTTAGCTTTGGCAGCTACGCCATATCTTTTCGGAGTATCAATTGAAGACATCATGGGCCTAATGACGGGTGATTTTTCTTCCCCAAATGGGCGAATGGCCATGTTTTTTATTCAGGGAATTGGTTCCGGAATTGGATTTTGGTTGGCGGCCTACGTGATCTCACATTTTATTGACAAAGCGGATTTTCATTGGGAGATTCAGCTTCCTCGATTCAACCTGACCGGAGCTGGCTTGGTCTTAGTTATTACTGTAGGAGGAATGCTTTTCAACGCGCTATTGGTTTACTGGAATTCGCTTTTGGTACTTCCAGAGTCTCTGTCCGGATTGGAACTTTGGATGAAAGAGACGGAGGAACAATTGCTCGAGTTGACCAAATTCTTGACTGATTTTCAATCGATTCCTGAGTTGCTTACAGGGATTCTGGTGATTGGTGTATTAGCAGGAATCGGCGAAGAGATGTTCTTCAGAGGGGTCGTTCAGCCAAAAATGAGACTTTATACTGGCTCTGCGCATGCGGGGGTTTGGGTGACGGCAATCATATTCTCTGCGATTCACTTGCAGTTTTACGGATTCCTTCCGAGAGTGTTTTTAGGAGCGCTGTTTGGCTATTTGTACCTTTATTCGGGAAGTTTGATCTATCCTATTTTGGCTCATATTCTAAATAATTCCATTACCGTAATTCTAGTTTATCTATCTAATCAAGAGAAGATTGACATTGATTTGGAGTCGACAGATTCGGTGTCCTATCCTGCGGCGATACTTGGCTTATTGGGCCTTTTAGCAGGAATATATTACTTTAAGAAAATAAATAGACCTAATGGAGAACTGGATAAAAGTATTTGAAACGGAAGCTCAAGTGAGAGCTGAAATAGTGAAAGGTGTACTTGAAGAGCATGGGATCCAAGCTGTGGTTCTCAATAAAAGGGAGACAGTTTACAAGATCTTCGGTACCTATCATGTTCTCGTTCAGCGTGATGATTCAATTTCAGCTTCAACTATCGTCCAGAATGAGATCACGTTTTAATATTAATAATTACAGCAATCTGGGTCAGCGTGCTATCACGGCTGTGATTGGGGGATTGATCGTAGTAGGAGGAACTATTTATTCTGACTGGACCTACTTTTTGGTTTTTGCTTCCATTTTGGGATTTTCTCAAATGGAATTCTACAAACTAAGTGGCTTGGATGGTATGCTTCCTTTGAAAAGTTTTGGCACTTTCTTGGGTCTAATGATCTTCTCTCTCACTTTCATGGTGGAGAAGGAACACCTGCCGACGGAATATTTATACATGATTTTCCCGATTGTTTCACTGACTTTTTTCATCAAGCTTTATCGGAAAACGGATAAAAAGCCATTTACCGGAATTGCATTTACTTTTTTGGGAATATTTTACGTAGCAGTTCCTTTCTCTTTGTTGAACTTGGCGGTTTTTTCAGTCGATGGCGTTTACATGTATGAAATCTTAATAGGCTGTCTTTTGATCCTCTGGGCAACTGATACTGGAGCCTATTTTGCAGGTACACGATTTGGTAAAACTAAGTTGTTTGAGCGGGTATCACCTAAAAAGTCTTGGGAGGGATTTTTGGGAGGAGCTTTTTCTGCAATTGGAGTAGCTTTTATCTTAGCAAAATATTTCCATGTGATAGAAGATTGGAAATGGTTAGTAATCGCAGGCATCATTATTATAGCTGGTACGTATGGAGACTTGATTGAATCCTTATTTAAGCGATCCATTGAAATTAAGGACTCTGGAAATGGACTTCCTGGGCATGGTGGATTTATGGATCGATTTGACGGATTGTTATTATCAGCCCCATTTATCACTGCATTTTTGAAAATCTTCTAATTGTACCCCCCTTAGATTAAAAATCTGATTAATATTGCACAGCATTTGAATAACTAAATCTAAACCCAATATGGCTTACATTGAACCGGCTCCGATCAAGGATAAAGAAAATCCTTTAGAGTCAATGATGGAAAGATTCAACATTGCAGCTGAAAAGCTTGGACTCTCTGATGAGATCTATAATGTGTTGAAAAATCCCGCCAAACAAGTTATCGTTTCTCTTCCAATCACGATGGATAATGGGAAAATCCAAGTTTTTGAGGGGATTCGAGTAATCCACTCCAATATTCTAGGCCCAGCGAAAGGAGGAATCCGATTTGCACCAGACGTGCATATCGATGAGGTCCGAGCTTTGGCAGCGTGGATGACGTGGAAGTGTGCTGTTGTAGATATCCCTTTTGGAGGTGGTAAAGGTGGCGTGAGATGTAATCCTCGTGAGATGTCAAAAGGAGAAATTGAGCGATTGATGCGAGCATATACATTGGCATTGATCGATGTATTTGGTCCAGACAAAGATATCCCTGCACCGGATATGGGTACAGGTCCTCGAGAGATGGCTTGGCTTATGGATGAATACTCCAAGGCACATGGGATGACGGTCAATTCAGTTGTAACTGGAAAGCCAATTGTATTGGGAGGCTCTCTTGGACGAACAGAAGCAACCGGTCGTGGGGTAATGGTATCTGCACTGGCAGCGATGCAAAAATTAAAAATCAACCCTTTTCAAGCTACCTGTGCGGTTCAGGGATTTGGCAACGTGGGATCTTGGGCAGCGCTTCTTTTGGAGGAGCGTGGACTGAAGATTGTTGCGATTTCTGATCATACTGGTGCTTTTTACAACGAAAAGGGAATTAATATTCAAGAGGCTGTGGCCTACAGAGATTCTAATAATGGAAACTTGGAAGGATTCACGGGAGGCGAAAAGTTGGAAAATGCAATGGACTTGTTAACCCTTGAAGTGGATGTCCTAGTGCCGGCCGCTGTGGAGGACGTTATTACAGTACATAATGCAAATGACATCAGAGCTAAGCTAATCGTAGAAGGAGCCAATGGCCCTACTTCAGCAAAGGCTGATGCAATTATCAATGAAAAGGGAATTATGGCAGTGCCAGATATCCTTGCCAATGCTGGTGGAGTAACTGTTTCTTATTTCGAATGGGTACAAAACAGATTGGGTTATAAGTGGACTGCCGATCGAGTAAATAGACGATCAGATCGAATCATGAAAGATGCTTTTGATAATGTCTATGAGGCTTCTAAAAAGTATGATGTGCCTATGAGAATTGCTGCTTATATCGTGGCAATTGATAAAGTGGCGAAAACCTATACCTACCGGGGAGGCTTCTAAGTCGCTTCTCTCAAAACTTTATTTTATCTTTGAGGCGTGGCTGGTTTTGCCACGCCTTTTTGTTTTAAGCCTATGACCATACATCGTGAAGGACGTACATTACTATTTTGGTTGCTAATCGCATTAGCAGTAGTCAATTATCTGATCTATTATTTTATGCCAGACGCAGAACTCTTGGCAAATACAGTGCTGCTTGGCAGTGTGATCTTCTATTTGATTATTCTTCAATTTTTTAGAAATCCTATAATTACTCTTCCAAATGAGGATGGGGTGGTGTTCGCACCAGCTGATGGTAAAGTGGTAGTAATCGAAGAAACCATGGAGGATGAATACTTGAAAGAGAAGCGGATCCAAGTTTCTATTTTCATGTCTCCAATCAATGTCCATATAAATCGCTCTCCCGTAAAAGGCGTCGTGGAATACTTTAAATATCATCCCGGAAAATATTTGGTGGCTTGGCATCCAAAGTCAAGTACTGAGAATGAACGAACTACTATGGTCATCAAGGATCAGAATGGCACAAAAATTTTAGTAAGACAGATTGCCGGTGCATTGGCTAGAAGGATCAAATGGTATGTATCCGCAGGATCTGAGCTTGCCCAAGGCGGTGAATTTGGCTTTATCAAATTTGGATCTCGGGTAGATATGTTTTTGCCTTTAGGGACCGAAATCTTGGTGAGTTTGGATCAAAAAACAAAAGGAGCAAGAACTCCAATCGCTCGATTAAAGTGATTTTTTGAGGCGATAAATCCAAAAACCTAGACCAAGACAAACGATGAAAAGGATGAAAGTGGTCCATTCGAAGGTTCTGCGCTCCGCTAGTTTTTCCTTGATTTGCCCATCTCGTTCGGTTAGAGCCCTTTTTAAGGCCTGAACTTGATTCTCTAGACGGAAAGAAATGGTTTTATAGTCTTCTTTTTCCTGACCCAATACCGAAGACTCAATCGATCCGATCATTCGAAGTTCATCCATGATCTGATTATCCTTCGCAAGGATTCGTTCAAGCCATTCATTGGTCTCGATCATATCTTTTTTAGTTCGATTTCCAAAGATTCCAGATTTTTGAGACTCAGAATTTTTCCATTGCGCCTGAAGCTGATCTCGTTCTTGGATCATCAGTTGGAGCTTGGCATCTCCAGCTTCAGGAATTTGAAAATTAAAAAGCGAGAAGAGAAGTAAGACAACTGTCAGCATGTTTTGGGATTTTTGGCTCGTGAAGATTCAATAGGATAGAATCGCGATAGGCAATCCTAACCTATCCAATTTTATGCCACCAAAAATTTAATGCTTCCAGGCTCTAGTCATTTCCTTTTTACCTGGAGGGCCAGGAAGAGTCTCTACTTCTAGCCCCAATTCTTTCAAGTCTCTTCTCAGCTGACCCGTCGCGCAGTAGGTTATGAATATCCCTTCCTGGTTCAATTCCGTGCAAACCTTGCTGAGGATTTCTTTAGACCACATTTCTGGCTGTTTGCTAGGTGCAAAGGCGTCATAAAAAACCACGTCCGCTGGATAAAGAACAACATCCTGAAGGGTTGCTTTTTCCTTTTTCATGTTGAAATATTCCGACATGATGATGCCTTTGTCCCACTCTGCTTTGTGCAATCGTTGCAAATAGGGCTTATAATGAAAGATGCCATCGTCCATATCGCCATAGTTTAACTTGGAATAAATATCCTCAGTTAAGGGGAATGGTTCGACGGTGTGATAAAGCACAGGAATCTGATTTTGCTCAGCCCAAATTAAAGTTAGCCAAGCGTTCAGCCCAGTACCAAAACCAACTTCAAAAATACGAAGCGGTTTTTTGTTTGGATTGTTCATCATCCATGAGTCTAGTCCATAGAGCATGCAGATATGGATGGATTCTCTGAAAGCCCCGCCTGAATTGTGGTAGCTTTCTTTCAGCTCGTCATCATAAATCGAATGTGACCCATCCTCGGTCACAATGATTCTTAATTCTTCACTCATATTTCGTAGATCAATACATTACAATAGGCGGAGACTCCTTCTTTTCTTCCCACAAAACCAAGGTGCTCCGTAGTGGTAGCCTTGATGGAAATGTCATTTGCGGATACATTCATCACTTCGGAGAGACAGGCTTTCATCTCTGGAATATGAGGATTAATCTTTGGAAGTTGAAGACAAACTGTGCTATCGATATTACCCACCTCATATCCATGCTTCCGGATCAGTTTCATGACTTCAGTCAATAAGATCTTACTATCAATTCCTTTGTATTGAGGGTCTTGATCCGAAAAGTGATGACCTATGTCTCTGAGGTTAGCGGCACCCAGTAGGGCATCGCAGATGACGTGGATTAAAACATCGGCATCTGAATGACCGACTGCTCCTTTGTTATGAGGTACTTTTATTCCTCCCAGCCAAAAGTCAAAGCCTTCTTTGAGTTGATGGACATCGTATCCAAATCCTATTCTGAATTTATTCATGAGGGGAATGATTGATAGTGGAGAACAGAAGCATTTTCTTCTTTTAGTATTTTATTAGCCCATTCCTTAACCGAACCCTGATCCAGGGCTGATTTTTTTTCATATTCTTGCCAATATAAATCTGGATTGCCTAAATGAGCGTAGTAGGCAAGATTCATTGCGCGATTTATTAATTTTATTGACTCATAGGTCTTCATCGCCTCAGATTGATTCTTTATTTTGGTCAGTGAATTATCAGAGATTTCATCTAAAATGAATTGCTGCACGACTTCATCGAGTGCCTGTTCCCCTTCTAGGGAAGAAACTCCTTTCTCCATTTTACCAGAGAAAATAAGTAATCCCGGATCTACAGAACCTAGAATATAAGCACCAATTGAAGCAAAGACTTTTCCGTTTTTTACAAGAGTTTGTTCCAAAATTGCAGACTTGCCTGAACCTAGCAAATCGGTTATTAAATCGGTCTGCAGGAACCCATCAGCTAATTTAGCAGGCATTTTATACGCCTTATAAAGTGCATCTGTGGGTACTTTGGCCTGAATAAACTTCTCTTTTTTACGTATTTGAATAGAATCTTGAATTCTGTCAGTTTTCTGTGGATTCTTGCTTGGAATAGGGCCAAACCATTTTTCTGATAGAATTCGAATCTCATCTGGGTCCACTGCTCCGGCGATCACTAGGATCGCGTTTGAAGGTTGATAGTGTTTTTGATAAAATTCCTCCACATCAGTTCGGGTGAAATTCTCGATGTCTTCAGTTCGCTTTCCAATCGTCGGCCATTTATACGGATGAGCATCAAAAGCCAAATCTCGCAGGTGGTGGAATGCATCGCCGTAAGGTTGATTGAGGTAGCGCTGCTTGTATTCTTCCAAAACTACTTTCCGTTGTGTTTCGATAGTTTTTTCGGAGAGATTTAATTGAAGCATTCGATCAGACTCCAGCCAAAATGCAGTTTCAATATTTGCAGCAGGCAGTGTGATATAATAATTGGTTATGTCCGGGCTAGTAAAGGCATTGCAAGAGCCTCCAACTCGCTCAAGTTCGCGGTCAAAAACAGGGATATTTGCAGATCCTCCAAACATCAAATGCTCAAAGAAGTGTGCAAGGCCAGTCTTACCTGGAATTTCATCCTTTGAGCCGACCTTGTAGAGCAGATTAAATACGGCCATTTTACTGCCGAGATCTTGGTGGGTAATTACTTCTAATCCGTTTGGAAGGAAAAATCGCTGATAGTGTAGCATAATGAGTTGTGCAAAGCTAGGGTTTTTGTCAAAATCGACTCAATGGTTTTTTTCCAATGGATTTTATGAAAGGATAATTTCCGCTGATATAAGGATTTCTGGTTTTTTGAAAAAAAGAGTAAACTTTGCCTAAATCCTTTATGTTTAATCCGACTATCCTATCCATTCTATCTTAATCATGAAAAAACATTGCATTGAACTCGATCAAACCCGACAATTTTCAAAGTTTTTTCTAGACTATATAAAAGGAGAGCCTGCTTTAGCTCCATTTTATAGTCATAGGCCAGAGTTGGGGAGTTTCAAAAATGTGATTGAAAAGAAGAAATTCCCAGCTCAAAATCGAGCGATCCTAGTCAATAGCTTACAGAAGCAATACGAAGGGATGGAGATTTCCGAAGCAGTGTCTAAAAATATCAGCAGTTTAGCTGAGCCACAAACCTTCACGGTCATCACAGGACATCAATTAAACTTATTCACAGGGCCACTTTACTTTATTTATAAGATAGTCTCCACGATTAATCTAGCTAAGAAATTAAATGAGACTTATCCGGACCAGCATATTGTGCCTGTGTACTGGATGGCAACCGAAGATCATGATTTTGATGAGATCAATTATTTTAAACTAGACGGTAAAAAGTATCAGTGGAATTCAGATCAAAAAGGAGCCGTAGGAGATTTTGAATTAGATAAAAGTTTCAAAGAGTTTCTTAAGACCGTTCCATTTGCTTCCGAGGTATTCAAATCAGCCTATTCAAGTTCTAAAACTCTAACTGAGGCTGTTCGAAAGTATGTTAATGTACTTTTTGGCGAAGAAGGTCTAGTCATTGTGGATGGCGATTCCGCAGAACTCAAGCAGATTTTTGAACCTGTCATTCAATCTGACTTATTTAAACATGAGCCTTTCCAATTTGCTTCTTCTGCCACTTCCCAATTGGAGGAACTGGGCTACAAAAGCCAGATTTTTCCCAGAGAGATCAATTTTTTCTATTTAGAAAAAGGAATTCGAGAGCGAATAGAACGGACAGCCACAGGATTCACCGTACTGAATACCACTATTCACTTTTCTGAAAAAGAAATGGAGGAGTTGATTAAGACTCATCCCGAACGGTTCAGTCCAAATGTGGTTTTGCGCCCACTTTATCAAGAAATGATTTTACCTAACCTGGCCTACTTAGGGGGGCCTGCCGAAGTGGTTTATTGGCTTCAATTGAAGGAAGTATTCAAACATTTTGAGATTCCCTTTCCGATTTTATTACCCAGGAATTTCGCTTTGCTATTGAATACTGCTGCAATTCGGAAAATGGAACAAATGAATTGGAGCTATAAAGATCTTTTCCGAGATTTCTCAGTTTGGAAAAAGGAATTTGTGCTGAGCGAATCTGATTTTGATATCCTTATGGAAAAAGAGCGTGAAGTGATTTCTGGACTTTTTGATGAAAAAGGGAATCAAGCTCTTCAATTGGAGAAGAGTCTTGCAGATTCTTTTGCAGCTGGGAAGGTAAGGACCCTCAAGATTATTGATCAAAT
>CAWUWQ010000159.1:0-15056 GCA_963926065.1 uncultured Algoriphagus sp. | reverse complement strand
TTTTTAAATTTTTTTGAATTTTGTCTAATAAATGGAGGTCTGAGTACTAATATTAGTTGTGCTCATGATCCATACGATGCTTTTTCAAGATATCGACTCCAAAATCATTGTCCTTTTCGCGCCAGATAGCATGGATGTGATTTCCATTATTCATGAAACCAACATTGTCATACTCGATAATAAAATCCGGGGTATGGATTAAATAGTAATGTGCCTTTCGGGGTTCGAGCGCGCCAATCCAAGCAAAATAGACTTGATCTTTTGGAGTTTCGTGTAGCATAGCTAGATACAGGTCTGCCTTCTCATGTTCCAGATTATCAATGTACTCCTCGATGAGGTGGTGAAGAATTTTCTCTTGCGATTCATTCAATTCCGAGGCTTTGATTCCCCAATATTCGGTCAATCGCTCCTCTGTTCCCGGTGCTGTCAAAATATCTCCAGGGACTTTTTGGCTGAGAACTGCTTTACTTTTCTGTTCATCCGAAAGTAAATTGACTAACCAAAATCCATAATCTTCCTCCTTGCTCAGAGGTCTCAGGCCAGAATATTGAGTGACCTCCACTTCCGCTGGATCTGTCCCCATAAATAAGGGTGTCATAGAAAACTCATCACCTGCAACGGAAAGATTGATCGAAAGGTGATGCCCTTCGAACTTCAAGCCCCAAGCTGCATCTTCTGCAGGATCTCCCCAAACTGCAAAAAAGTAATTGCCATAATCCCAATCTAGTCCTCGGACCATTTTGATTGTATTTTCATTTACCTCACCTCGCTGAAAACCGATCTCAAAGATTTCGTGGAGAATATCATCGAGCTGCATGATCGCAAAGGTCTTCAGGTATCCCTGTGAGCTAAACATGGTGGTAAGTAATCGGTGAAATTTCAACTTGCTCTCTTCAGAAAAATCTCCAAATCGTGCTCCTGTCCTTGGAGCCAATCCGATCGGTAGATTGGTCCATTTGGTGCGCATGGAATCCTGCATAGAAAGCATTGCTTCCTTCTTAAGGTCTTCATCAAACGTCGCAACAAGTTCCAAGGTGGATTTTTGTATCTCTTTTACTGATTGCGAGTATCCGTAAGAAACAGACAAAAGCAATAGAACGAAAAGGGTGAATATATTTTTCATATTGAGGTAGTTTTAGGCTAGGCGAAAAGAAATAAGAATTTAATTCCTCTTTAAGCTTTTTAAATTACTAAAATAACTCGTGGCTTCTTGAAATAATCTTAATTCTGTAATTAGAAGAATTCAATTCTTCAAACAAGTTAGCCCAATGAAGGTTAACTTATTAACTATTCGAAAATGAAAAAACTACTCATCCTTCTAATTTTATTAAATCCGATCGCTTCTTTTGGGCAGGATTTGATCCCCACATCCTCTGGAGACATTAAAGTAACACCGATCTTACATGGTACTGTGGTACTGGAATTTCAGGGAAAAACCATTTATGTCGATCCCTATGGAGGAGCATCAGTTTTCGAGGGTCAAAAAAAGCCTGACCTAATATTGATCACAGATATTCATGGCGATCATCATAATCAAGAAACTCTTGATGGATTAGATTTAAGCAATGCAATTATTGTTGCCCCAAAAGAGGTGGCAGAAAAACTTCCGGAAGGATCAGGAAAGTCAATTCAAATCCTGAATAACGGGCAAACGGAATCTATTTCCGGGATTACTATCTCAGCGATTCCTATGTATAATCTCCCTGAAACTGAGGATAGCAGACATCCCAAAGGAAGAGGGAATGGGTACATCCTCGAACTTGGAGGAAAGAAAATATATCTATCAGGTGATACTGAAGACATTCCGGAAATGCGTGCTTTGAAGGGAATTGATGTGGCTTTCATTTGTATGAATCTACCATACACTATGGATGTCGACCAAGCTGCAGATGCTGTTTCGGAGTTTAAACCTACCATCGTTTATCCTTACCATTTTAGAGGTGGGGATGGTCTTGCTGATGTAGAAAAATTCAAATCAACTGTCAACTCGAATGCACCTGGAGTTGAGGTTAGGTTAAGAAATTGGTACCCTGAAAATTAAAACTAGAAATTAATAAGAGGCAGTCTCAAAAGTAGGGACAGCCTCTGACTTATTCGGGTCGGTATCTGAGTCAATTTTCATACAGCCAAATCTCAGGCTCTTGAATTGACTTATGAGACAACCTCTTTTTTATTCCTATTTATTCAAAATTCATTTTTTAAATCGGAATCAAGTTATTGGCAAGGAAACAAACCATCTCGAAAAGGACTCCCAGAAACTAGGATTAATTTTAAAAATCCCAATGATGTGAATGAAGAAGAAAGTAGCCAACGCAAGCGGAAATACCCATCGCCCTTTTTTCTCGTTTCGCTCTAACCCAATTAAAATTACAAGGATAATGTAGTCTACAGAAATGGCTATCAAATAGCCAGTCAAACCTTGGATATCAAAAACATTGAACATAACCCGAGCCATGACTGGTTCTATCAAAGCCATTCCCGCTACAATCATCCCACGAGCATGTATGGGCATAGCGTTTTTAAATTTTATGGCAATGCCAAAGCCCAACGAAAAAATAATTAAATCCTTAAAAGGAATCCACACTGCAGGGCCAACAAACTCGAGTTCAGGATCTATTCGATTATTCGCCAATAGCGCTACAGAAATAAAGAGGATAGGAACCAATAAATAGGAAAATTTACCTACCGCTTTGTGCAATTCATATTTTTTTGAGCGGATCAAAATCGGTTGGATAATCAACATAGCCACCCATAAAAGTGCTGTGCCCGCATGGAAATGGAAATACTGGTTGAATTCTGCCGTTCCATCAAAAAACTTGGAAAAGTAAGAAGGCCAAAACCCCAAAAAGGTCACCACTAAAAAGCCTAAATAGTAATAACCTGTGTTTTGAAACTTCATGAATTGGATAATTATAGTTAGGAAATTTTTTTATCGCTACTAATTCTTTTCCGCTTTTCGCTTCTGATCGAGATATTCAAAATGACTGTTATCGGAGCCACTTCGTACCATTTTACTTTCTGGCAATGGCCCCAGTTGCTTTACAGCCAAATCCATCACCCGCATCATCTGTGCTAGTTTCTCTGGATGTTCTTTTGCCAGATTAATAGTTTCACCCGGGTCGTTTTTTAGATTGAAAAGCAGGGTGTCGTGTGCGGCAACTGCCTTCATCCCTCTCGACCCTTCAAAACCAACATAAGGTCTCTTTACCTTCCAATCACCCAATTGATAGCCTCGCTGATCCTCGAGGAAATAATAAAGAAATCCACTTTCCTCGCGTATTCCATTCTCAAAAAGTACCGGTGATAAATCTCTGCCATCGATGATTCGATCAGTTGGGATTTCTGCTCCCACAATATTGGCAAAAGTCGGAAACCAATCCATCTGTGTCGCCATGGACTCATATACTTGACCAGGAGCGATTTTCCCTTTCCACATCGCGACGGTTGGAACACGCACGCCACCTTCGAATGTGTATTGCTTACCCTCCCGAAGTGGGCCAGCCGAGCCGCCGTGATCTTCCATTACTAGCCAAGGTCCGTTGTCTGAAGAAAATATGATTAGTGTGTTTTCCAGAATCCCTTTTTCCTCCAATTTCTCTAAAATCTGACCCACACTCCAGTCGATCTCTTGGATCACATCTCCATAAAGTCCTCGATTAGATTTTCCTTGAAAATCTGGCGAAGCATAGATTGGAACGTGAGGTTGATTATGTGCGAGGTAAAGCAAAAAAGGTGACCCCGAGGCCTTATCGATATAACTTAATGCTTCCTCAGTATATTTTTGAGTGGTGTAGGTTTGATCTACGTTGAACTCCTCAACTTCATTGTTCCTGAGGTAAACAACAGAAGCCATGTCATTAGAATACGGAATCCCAAAGTACTGATCAAAGCCTTGATTAAGTGGAAGAAACCGCTCCATATGACCGAGATGCCATTTTCCTACAGCAGCAGTTTGGTAGCCCTTCTCTTTGAGGATTTCTGCGAAAGTGACTTCTTCGGGGTCCATCCCAGTAAAACTTTCAGGGAAAAATACTGCATTGATTCCCATTCGCTGTGGCATTCTTCCGGTCAAAAGTCCTGCTCTAGATGGACTACAAACTGGCGAGGCAGAAAGAAAAGAGGTGAATTTAATGCCTTCATTAGCGAGGCGATCGATATTGGGAGTCTTGATGTCCATGGCCCCAAAGGCCCCAATATCACCGTATCCCAAATCATCTGTAAAGATGAAAACGATATTGGGATAGGTAGAATTTGATTCTTCAGCCTCCTTTTCTTGGCAGGCAAAAGCAAAAAGAAGGATCACAAAAAGTGAGAAAAACGATTTCATAGGCTGTGGATTTAGCCTATTAATTTAGCCAATTTATCTAGAAATCAGTCGCATACTCAAGATCCGAACTTCAGTGATTGGCCGATCTGGCTTTTTTGTTTCCACCGCAGCAATTGCATCCACGACTTCCAAACCTGAAATCCCCTCGCCATAAATCGTATAGTTCTGATCCAAGTAAGCTTAGTTCAGCTAAACTTAGCTATTGGCATTCGAGTGGAAAGCTTGAAAACCAAGCGCAGTTTATCGAAGCGCTAGTTAGTGGTGTTTCAGATTTTTCAAAAGTGGCTTTTGAAAATCAGATTATCCAAGCAAAGAAAGACATAGCTATTGTACGACATAATTTGGCAGCTGACGTGCTGGATGTCGGAAATTCAAACTCAATTAAAATTGGAGTAATCCTGGTCTGGCAAAAAGAAAAGGGCCAGTAGAAATTACTGGCCCGTCAGGCTTACAAGTTGCCTTAAATCATTAAGAAGCTTTTTCCGGTTCTATCGGTTTTTTATGCCAATAAGAAGCAAGTATAGAACCGGTTACATTCATCAAAGGCCCGAAAACAGCTGGTGCCAATCCCACCGTAGCAATTTTCCCCATTTCCTTGGCGATGCCCGAGGCCAATCCTCCATTCTGCATTCCTACTTCTATTGCGATAGTTCGGCAGTCTTTTTCATTGAGTCGAAGTAATCTACTCACCCAATATCCCAAGGTGTATCCCGCAAGATTATGAATCACCACTAGAATAATCAGAAGGGGACCTATTTCAAGCAAACTATCCCTTCCTGCAGCCACAATCACTACTAGGATCAACGCAATTGCCGCCATGGAAATAATTGGCATGAGATCATCAAGCCATTTCGCTTTTCCTTGTAGGAAATAATTAAAAATCAGACCTGCTCCTATCGGTATGATGACCATTTTCACAATACTAATCATCATTTCCATCACATTGATTTCCACAAACTCTCCTGCAAGCCAACCCATCAATAAGGGAGTTACAAAAGGTGCCATTAAGGTAGTGACTGAGGTCACGGTAATAGAAAGCGCAAGATTTGCTTTGGCTAGATAGCTCATCACATTCGAAGCCATTCCGCTTGGAGAACAACCGATCAAAATAATCCCAGCGGCAATTTCGGGTGGAAAACCACTCATGCTGGCAAGTGCAAATCCAATAAAAGGCATGATGGAAAATTGGCAGAGCACTCCAATCAATACACCTTTGGGCATTTTGACTACTCCAAGGAAGTCTTTAATGCTCATGGAGGTCCCCATTCCAAACATGATTACCTGAATTAATGGGACGATCAGCGCACTGAACTTGAAGCCTTCGTACTCGACGAAATATTGAGGGAAATAAAGGGCTAAAGCTACTGATCCAAAGATCATCATGGAGTAAGCGTATCCTTTTAATTTGGGCTTCCCTAAAAAAGCGATAGCACAGATGAAGAAGAACCCTATCCAAAGCAGGCCAGCATTTGCAATACCTGAAAAGAGACTTGTTGCCAGTGCGGCTACGAACAAAATGCCTGTGACTATTGAAAGTATTTTTAAAGTTTTTGGATTCAAAATGACGGAATTTTGGGTGAACTCATATGAAATTATCCGGAAACTAGTTGAAAAACTAGTTTCCGGATCTATCAATAGGTATTATTAACTATACGTTCTGTCGTGAGAACGCTTATCATTCCACATATCGGTAGGAGCAAAATACGACTTGTCAGATGGATGAAGGTGTGCTTTCACTACTTCCTCATTCAATTCGATTCCCAGGCCTGGAGCATCCAAAGGAACCGGCGCATATCCTTTATCGATCATTTTGCCTCCGCCAGTCATAGTGACCAAATCTTCCCACCATGGCACATCTACTGAGTGATGCTCAAGTGCAAGGAAATTCTGGGTAGCCGCTGCACAATGCACATTTGCCATAAATGAAACTGGCGTTCCGGCTTGGTGCATCGCCATAGCAATTCCTTTTTCTTCTGCATAATCAGCAATTCTTTTTGTTTCCAAAAGTCCACCTGAGGAGGCCAAATCTGGATGAATTATATCCACGGCATGATTATCAATCAGGTCCTTGAAATACTGAAGCAAGTAAATATCCTCACCCGTTGTAGTAGGTGTATTCAGTGATTCTGTGATTGTCTTGTGCTGTTGCCACAATTGCCAAGGCACCATATCTTCCAACCATGCCAAACGATATTTATCAAGCGCCTGTCCTAGGCGGATACAGTTATTCAAATCAAAGTGGCCATAGTGATCCGTGGATAAAGGAATATCATACCCGACCATTCCTCGCACATGATCCACGATTTTCGCAAGCTCGTCTAGTCCCTTTTCGGTGATTTGCACTCCTGTGAAAGGGTGAGCAGTATTACCATAGGACATGTAACCACCAGACCACTGACTTTTTCCACCTTTAAAAATTTCAGGATTCACTATACATCCTGGAATATCCATGATCTCGCCTATGGATACATCCATCTTTAGCCAAGTGTAACCTTGTTCCTCCGTTCTGAATTTGATAAGCTTCATCTGCTCTTCCGGAGAACTCGCCTCTGGAGTATCAGCATAAAGTCTCACAGAATCACGGTAGCGACCGCCAAGTAACTGCCATGCAGGTACATTATAAGCTTTGCCACAAAGATCCCAAAGTGCCATTTCTACCCCACAAACACCACCGGCTTGACGAGACTGGCCACCAAACTGTTTGATGATTTTGAAAATCTTCTCCACGTTACATGGATTTTCTCCCAGAATACGGCTTTTTAGCATGAGCGCATACTTGGGATCCGCTCCATCGCGAACTTCACCCAAACCATAAATACCTTGATTGGTGTCAATTCTCAAAATGGCCGTACCGCCCATTACATTGGTATGGGCATAGCGTAAATCAGTAATTTTAAGATCTGAAGGAGCGGAAGCCCGGCGTACATTCTTGGTGGTTTCGGCCATAGTATCTTCGATTCCAAGTCCCATTAGTGCTGTCAAACTCAACCCCCCGAGTGCAGTTTTCTTTAAAAAGTCTCTTCTATTGTCTTTTGTAAAAGGGCTATCGATTTCAGCTTGCCGCTGGGAAGTGTACGCACGTTCCTGTTCCTTATTCTTTTGAATAAGGGTTTGTAAGGTATTTTTCATCTTGATTAGGTTTATTGGGTTATTGAGTATTTTCGATTTTAAAGAAAATTGGAATTAGTAATTCCGCTCTTTGAGGTAATTATCCAGTTCAGCTTTAGTCATAGGGAGTTTTCCCGGATAATTATTCAGCCAATCCAAAAAGTCCTTTTTGATTTCTTCAGTCCATTGGCTATCAATCTGCCCTGCGAGATATTTACCTTCTCTTAGTCTTTGGTGTCCAAATTCATCCCGTAATCCAGTTACCTCAGAGGTCAAAACAAGCTCTTCTACCAAGTGAGCTGGAATGAAAATCACGCCGTATTTTTTCGCTAAAACCACATCCCCTGGGAGAACTGTAGCACGGCCTATATGAATCGGAGTATTGATTGACGTGAGCATCATTTGCTGTATGTAAGATGGATCTTGACCTTTCATCCAAGCATTGAAGCCTTCAATCTCAGAGAGTCCTTCCTGATCTCGAACGGATCCGTTGAAAATCACGCCTCGCTTAGATTTGGCATAGATAGCGTTTCCTAGATTGTCTCCAATCAGTGTTCCATCCACAATTTTACCATAGCCATCTGCTACGTACACATCCCCATTGGTGAGAATATCAATTGGCCAGGAGTTCGTACCTCCTTTAGGAGATCTCCCCTCTTTTTCTACACCTTGATCTTTGACCTGCTTCTCCAAGTCCGGTCTCAGCGGCATGTATTGAGCAGTAACCACACGGCCAGTCATAGCCTCGTTAGGCAGCATAATTTGCCAGTCGCCTTCGTATTGGTTTTGATAGCCTTTGTTACGCAATACGCCCCAGGCCTCTTCAATAGAAATATTCTTCAGTCGTTCTAAAATGGAGTCTGAAACTTTAGGCCTTCCATCAGGGAATCGCTCTCCTTTCCATTCTGAAGTGAGTGCTTTGATATATTCAGAAGAAGCTCCGACGTTCTGAGCATTTACTTCGGCTTTGGGCAATAGTAATAGCGCGGAAAAAGCAAGTATCCAAAGTGAGGCCTTTATGCCTATAATGGGTGAGATAATAGAGTTCATTAGTATTATGGGTTTAATGTTTTATGATCATTTATCGATTCAATATTTCAAACCAATCGTTGGTTACTCAAAAAATGGAATTCCTGGGACAGCATACTTTTTCATTCCTTCCTCATTGATTTCCACACCAATTCCAGGTTTTTCTGAAAGAGTGATGAAGCTGTTTTCAGTCTTTGGTCCATCATAAGTCACAATATCCTTCCAGAGGTCATCTTTGTCCATATAAATCTGCCATTCCATAATCTGAAAATTGGGCACTGAAGCACATACATGACAGCTCGCCATAGCTCCCAGAAAAGAGGCGACCATATGTGGGGAAAAAGGCACATAATACAGATTTGCCAAGTTGGCAATACGCTGACCTTCACCTAGCCCACCTGCTTTTTGGAGATCTGGCATTATGATGTTTAAAGCTCCATCAGACAATAATTTGGCAAATCCATATGCGAGGTAGATATTTTCTCCTGCGCAAATCGGAGTGCTTGTCTCCTGAGTGATATGCTTATAAACCTCAGGATTGTCAGCAGGAACAGGCTCTTCCAGCCACATGAGGTTAAGCGGCTCATACATTTTGGCCATTTTCATACCTGTGATTGCGTCGTACCGACCATGCATATCCACACAGACATCGATATTTGGCCCCACGGTTTCTCTCACTGCCGCAATGGCATTGTACATTCTATCAATCTCAGCAGGACTTGCAGTCCAGTTGAAGCGATCATACTTATTAGGATCTCTACCGTCATCCACGTCGAATTTCACTGCATTGTAGCCGCGGGAAACAGCATCTTTTGCCGCAGCTGCATAATCGTCAGGCGTTGGGTTAGTAGAAGTATAAAGTGCTGTATCGCAATAAACGCGGATTTTATCCCGGTATTTTCCACCTAACAACTGATAAACTGGTACTCCAAAAACTTTCCCGGTAATATCCCAAAGTGCTGTTTCAATCGCTGTCAATACAGCCACAAAAACTCCAGACTGAGCACCACCAAAAAATGCTCCTTTGCGGATTTGCTCAGCCAGTCGATTTGGATTGAGAGGACTTTGGCCTCTGATCTGCTCACCCAATTTTTTAACTAAAAAATAGGAACCTTGTATTGCGTCCACTGCTTCTCCACAGCCCCAGACGTCCTGATTCGTATATATTTTCACATATACGGCTCCTCTCACAAAACCGCATTTCACATCAGTGATTTTGAGATCGGTAGGGTTAGAATATGGATTTTGATTAAGTACCGCAGCGTTTAATCCTTGTCCAAAAGTAGCAAGTAAACCGGCTCCAGTTAAGCCTACTGCTGCTCCTTTCTGAAGAAAGGATCTTCTTGAATTCTTGGTTTTCATAGGTTTTTAAGGGTTGTAGTTAGGGTTACCAAGTTCTGTTTTTCAGAATTTCTTGAATTTGCTCTTTTGCTATAGGAAGCTCGTCTATATGAGCAGTGAGCCATTGAGAAAAATCCTTTTCTATCTCATCAGACCATCTCGTATCAATTTGGCCAGCCGTATAGGTTCCTTCTCTTAATCGCTGATGCCCAAACATGTCTCTGAGACGAACGACCTCAGAAGTCGTTACCACTTTTTCCGCCAAATGAGCTGGAATAAAAGACACCGCTCCATCCCTCCCTAGCACCACATCTCCAGCCATCACAGTAACTTGATGGATTCTGGTAGGCTTGTTTATCCCAATCAGCATCGTATTTAGATCACCTTGCTGATTGTGGTGAGAAGGGTGATAACTCGAAACAAACGAAGTGAATGAGCCTATTTCCTTTAGCCCAACAATATCTCGCACAGCGCCATCATACACGATCCCATTTCCGGATTTTGCATATATAGCGTTGCCTACATTGTCTCCTATGGTGGGTCCTCCATTGTGAAGACTAAACTGGTCTACCACATAGACATCGCCCTGTTGGAGAATATCCACTGGCCAAGAGTTCTGGCCTCTTTTCCCTTCTTTCTTTCCCCGCTCATCAATCGCATCATGGATATCGGGTCTACCTGGCATAAAAGTCGCAGTCACTGCTCTTCCTATCAAAATGCTGTCTGAATTGATCATCAAGCCCCAGCCGTCAGCATATTGATATTTATAGCCTGCATTTTTCATAACAGCCCAAGCTTCGTCGTGAGTCACCTCTTTCATTCGACGAAGAATATCATCAGAAACTTTTGGCCGACCATCTTCAAAGCGCTCTCCTTCCCACGCCTGGGTGAGAAAGAGCATTTCTTCTTTTGAAATCTGCTGAGCGAAAGATTCTATCCCAAAAAAGAATAAAAACAATAGAGTTATATAGGTTTTGTTCATTTTTCAATATAAGTAAAATTAAAAAAACCGAGGCTGAATTTTCCAGACTCGGTCATATTTCTATTTGTCACACCACACTTTAGTAGCCAGATTGTCTGCCCCTTGAGCTAAAATAGCTGCTTGAACATTTTCAGAGTTCACTGAAATCTCAGAGTTTGGATAAGTCAAACGATTAATGAATTCAACTTCTTTGTCTAGCCTCAGCCAATAGTAAGGTTGTTTTGAGAAGCTATCACCAGAAAGTTTGGGGCTGTATTTTTAGTAAGTCTTCTTCTGTCAGCTTGTGCAAATTCATAAAAAATTGATAATCATGCATCTGAAGCTGCTTTTACAGCTCCTGCATTATCGTTGCCCATAGGCATTCCCTTATTTACACTGGCATCATATGTCCCGCTGGTAGCTGTTTGCTCAGGACCGGATTTGGCCCCGACATAAGTGACAGCTATTGCGGACAGGCGGGGATCGTTTTTGCTTCGCAAATAATCTACAAATGGCTTAGTCAAATAGAAATTTGAAGCTTCAGTAGAGTTCAACAAGTTCCCAATCGTGTTGGTGTAATTAGGGTCATGAGCGATTTTAGCATTTTCAGAATTTGACAAAATCACGCCACCTTGAAATGCTGCCTGAACTACTTGTTGAGCTTTTGATGCATTCACCTGACTCAATCCAATTCCTGCTCTTAGCAGCAAGGAGTACCCGAAACTTTTCCATTTATTTAAATCTCCGGCATACAAAATATCGGCAGTTTCCACTTTCCTTGAGAGATTCAACGCAGATGTAGCCTCAGTTAATTCCTTGATGATATCTGTATAAATAGCTTTCTGAGAATCATAGACTGGAAAATATACCTGCTGGGAATAGCCAACTCCACCTTCAAAATAAGGAATACTTCCATAGTCATCCGTCAAAACAATAAAGGCAAAAGCAAAAAGAAGAATCACAAAAAGTGAGAAAATCGATTTCATAGGCTGTGGGTTTAGCCCATTAATTTATCTAGAAATCAGTCGCATACTCAAGATCCGAACTTCAGTGATTGGCCGATCTGGCTTTTTTGTTTCCACCGCAGCAATTGCATCCACCACTTCCAAACCAGAAATCACCTCGCCATAAATCGTATAGTTCTGATCCAAGTGAGGCGTTCCTCCAATTTGCTTATAGACTTGTCGATGCGATTCTGGAATCACATATCCTTCAAAATCTGAGTAATTCTCCACGATCAGATTTAGACTGTCATTAAGGATTTTTATTCGGAGAGTATCCTTGATCGTTCTTGCTTTTTCAAGTGAATCTAAAAGTGGCTTAATATTCGAATCATTCACGGCATAATGTCGAGCGAGCATTTTATTTATTCGCCCCTGATTATGATCCAGCGAGCTATCGGTATGGATGATTCCCTGCACAATGTAAAATTGAGTGCTACTCGATGCTCGGGCAGCATTTCCAGTACGAGCTGCCGCCAAAACTCCTTTCTTGTGAAAAAGATTCGAACGAATTTCTGCCGGAATTTGGTAATTCAAATCGGATCCTCCGAGGGCAACAGTGTCACTTGCATTCTTGCTTTTGGTGTCTCCGGCTTGAATCATAAAACCTTTGATCACCCGATGGAAAAGTAGGCTATCATAAATGCCCTGATCTACCAACTTGATGAAATTATCACGGTGAAGTGGTGTCTCATCGTAAAGACGAATGACAATCTTTCCATAGTTGGTAGTTAATTCTACTTCCGTCGGAGGTTTAGAAATTGCCCCAAAAGTCAGGGTCAATAGCGCTAAATATAAAATGGCCGCAAATTTCATAAGCCTTATAATTTCGGCGCTCTTCTATGCTTCGTCCCCTGCTCGTAACTATACGTCAGCTTGATCAAAGTGGGTTCCCCATACATTCTCCCCAGAAACTGAAGCCCCGCAGGCAAGTTGCCAGAACTGAAACCCATCGGGACAGTAAAGGCAGGCTGACCTGTGGCTGGCGCAATGATCTGCGAATTGTCTCCTAGATATTGCTCCTCGAATTTATCAATCAACGCTGGGCGATTATTCCAAGAAGGATAGACCAAGACATCTAACTGGAGTGAGTCCATGGTTTTTTCTATCGCTTGGCGGTAAGCTACTCTTCGCTCATCTTCATAGGCATTGCCACAGGGGATTTCAGGATTACCTCTTCTTTGGGTATTTCCGGCCATAGACGCTATGCGGTTGCGAGTATAGTCTGACTTCGTCCCAACTCGGATTACATCATCATAGCTGCTCATGGTATCTCGTTTTACATAAGTCTGGAGGAAATCTTCCAAATCAGTTCGAAAAGTAGGACACCATTGATCTTGTCTCAATTCCTCAAAATTCGGAATGGCAACAGAATCCACAAGGACAGCTCCAAGGGACTCCATGTCTTTCAAAGCTTGATTAAATAGAGCAGAAATCTCGGGATCAGGATTTTTTTCACTCAGCGTGCGGAATACTCCGATTCGAGCTCCTTTCAGTCCATCTTTATCCAAATACTGTAAATAATTTTTTTCTGCTTTTCCTTCTGAATAGGCAGTTAAAGGGTCTTTTGGATCGATTCCAACCATGCCCTGAAGGACACGGGTTGCATCTTCAACACTTTTGACCATTGGTCCGACTACGTCATTTCGGAGGTAAAGTGGTACGATTCCCTCACGGCTTACTAGGCCAAGCGTACTTCGGAAACCCACTAAAGCATTATGAGAAGAAGGTCCTCGGATGGAATTTCCCGTATCAGTTCCAAGTCCTATGGTTCCAAGATTTGCTGCAACCGCAGCACCTGTACCTCCACTTGATCCTGCAGGAACATAGTCCAAATTGTAAGGATTTCGGGTAATACCAGCCGTAGAGCTTTCGGAGTGCATCGCTGAAAAAGCCCATTCGGCCATATTGGATTTGGCAAGGATAATTGCTCCAGCATCCTCTAATTTCTGTATGATAAATGCGTCCGTTTCAGGGTAGAAATCAGCCAAGGCCAATGCCCCTGCAGTAGTCGGCATGCCAATCGTATTGATATTGTCTTTGACGATCATAGGAATTCCGTGAAGTGGACGGAGAATTCCAGTTTTCTTGTATTCGTCATCAAGGGCTTTAGCTATTTCCAGAGCCTTGGGATTGATGGTTGTTAGCGCATTAATTTTTGGATTGACCGAATCGATGCGAGCAAGGTAAGCTTCCACTAATTCGACAGCGGTCAATTCCCCAGAAGCATATTTCTCATGAATAGTTGAAATAGAAAGCTCCTCTAGGTCAAGGGTTATTTTTTTCTTTTCTGGCAAACAAGCCGAAAAAAGAATGAGCAGAAGGAAAACAAAAAGCGAAGTTGATTTTTTCATAGCAGTGTGGGAAATTAAATCTTTTCAAATTTTTCAACGGTTCGCTCGGAGATTACATCTCCGGTATGCTTGGTACTTTGAGGCTCGAAAAGTAGGAGCCAAACTTCCTCCTCAGCGATTGGGTAATGCTCTACTCCTCTGGGAATAATCAGCATTTCCCCTTCATTTAGAGTCACACTTCGATCGCGAAACTCAATTCGGAGGGTTCCTTTAAAAATAAAGAAAAGCTCATCTTCACCTTTATGGTCATGCCAGACAAACTCTCCTTTTACTTTAGCTAGTTTGACATCTTGGCCATTGAGTTCACCGATGATCTTTGGAGACCAATGTTCTTTGATTAAATCAAATTTTTCGTTGAGGTTGACTTTGTTCATCGCTCAATTTAATACATGGTATTGGGATTTGCAGAAGATTTTGGAATCTGTTGAATCGCATCCCAATGTTCCACGATTTTTACATTTTTATCGAAGCGGAAAAAATCCATGGTGACATATTGATCATTTCCAGGCCAAGTTTGATGCGTATGCAAAGCGACCAAATCACCTTCAGCAATCGCTCGGACAAATTCAATGCTTTTTTCAGGATATTCGACCTGCATTCGTTCGAAATAATCGATGAATCCTGCCGTTCCATTTGCTACTGCAGGATTATGCTGAATATAGTCGGCACCTATGTATCGTTCGACTGCTTCTTTTGGATGACCTGCATAGGCCATGCGGTAAAAGGAAATAGCTGACTCTTTATTTTTTTCTGCATTCATTTTTTTGATTTTCAGACTTATGTAATCGAAATTACTTCATTTTTATCCATTCCAATACCTGTTCCTTCGGTAAAGCTTCCACTCGATTCCCCTCTCTTCCCTCCATCGTTTCGGCAGCAAACAGCGAGTTGATGATTGCCTCTTCCGTTGCCTCGATTACCGCCAAAAATAAGGA
>CAWUWQ010000158.1:0-2922 GCA_963926065.1 uncultured Algoriphagus sp. | reverse complement strand
TGACTTTTTTTTCCTATTTTGAGCTGTTTCAATCATGTTTGTTATTAACCCCAAACCCAAACCCCACCTATGACCGATAACATCAACCGATCAGCGCTCTTCAACGCAAGTTGTTTTGCGCTCATTACCACCGCCTTTACCTTTGCCATTCGTGCAGGTATACTTCCTGAACTTGGTGACACCTTTGGCCTTAGTGCCGAGCAGCTTGGCTTCATCAATTCGATGTGGTTTTTAGGATTTCCAATCTCCATGATCTTGGGAGGCTTACTTTATCACAAAGTAGGCCCAGCTAATATTATGCGGGTTGCATTTGTGGCTCATACACTAGGTATTTTATTGACCATTTTTGCAGATGGTTATACCACACTTTTAATCTCGACCTTGTTTATAGGTTTTGGTAATGGCTGTACAGAGGCCGCATGTAATCCAATGATTGCCGATATGTACACAGGAGTGAAAATGAATAAAATGCTAAATCGCTTCCATATGTGGTTCCCTGGTGGAATTGTGTTGGGAAGCTTAATCTCAAAATTCATGACTGATCTTAATATGGGCTGGGAAGCTCAGATTTGGATCATGATGATCCCTACGGTCATCTATGCTTTTCTATTCTTTGGAAAGACTTTCCCTAAACCAATGGTAGAGGGTGCCTCTTCGATTGTTGAAAATCTCAAGTCAATGTTTAGCCCGGTATTCATTTTCTTATTTATCGCAATGGCATTGACCGCTATTTCCGAGTTTGGTCCACAGCAGTGGGTAGGCTTAATCATGGGATCAAGCGGAGCAAGTCCAATGTTGATTCTTGCATTAACTACAGGAGTGATGGCAGTAGCAAGGTTCTTTGCCGGCCCTGTAGTTCAAACCCTAGGTCAAACAGGTGTCCTTTTAGCAGGAGCAATTTTAGCCACTTTAGGAATCTATTTATTTAGTACAGTCACTGGGCCAATGGCCTATGTTGCCGCAGTAATATTCGCATTAGGAGTAGGATATTTCTGGCCAGTGATGGTTGGTGCTGTAGCACAAAGAGTACCACTTAGTGGAGCGCTTGGGATGTCAATTATCGGCGGAGTAGGAATGTTCTCTACAGCAATTTTTCAACCAATCATTGGAGGTTGGATTGACGGCTCAAATGCTGCCATGTCAGCAGCAGGGCTATCTGGAGCCGAACTGGAATTGGCCGCTGGTCAGGAAACTTTGCAAAAGATCATGCTCTTCCCAATCATCCTGATCGTCCTCTTTACGATTTTCTTCTTCTGGCAAAAGAATTCCAAATCAACGGCTGCGATACCGACCAAATATTAATTAATAATCTAAAAACAGCCTTCGGGCTGTTTTTTTTTTTACTTCTACTTTTTTGATTGATCAAATTGAATTGAAATTTCAGAAACTTTCAATCAAACCAATTCAAGATGAAAAGGTCACTCAGCACTTGGACTTTGCTATTTCTACTGATTCAAAACCTCCTTGCCCAGCGAATCTCTGGACCTATCCAAGTTCATCCCGGTCAGCAATACTTTATGACTGCCGAAGGTGAGCCCTTCTTTTGGATGGCAGATACAGCATGGGAACTATTCCATAGACTGGATTTGGAAGAGAACAAAATCTATCTCGATAAACGTGCCAGTCAGGGATTCAATGTAGTCCAAGCAGTTGCCTTGGCAGAGCTAAATGGCCTCAACGACCCCAATGCTAACGGAGACAAACCATTTTTGGATGAGGCGTATTCGAAGCCAAATGAAGCGTATTGGCAACATGTGGATACCGTGATCAACCTCGCACTGGAACGGAATATCCACATCGCACTCCTTCCCACCTGGGGCGATAAACTATATAAAGCTAGCTGGGGTACTGGGCCGGAGATTTTCAATTCTAAATCGGCAGATGACTTCGGCAGATGGATCGGAAGACGATATGCCAATCAAAAAAACATCATTTGGGTTTTGGGTGGAGATCGAAATCCTCGAAAAGACTCAGATGATATAGATGTGTGGAATCAGATGGCCAAAGGAATTCTAGAAATGCAGAATCCCAACAATAGGCAATTGATGACCTACCACCCTCAGCCCTCTGAACCCGGAGGAAGTTCTAATTGGTTTCATCAGAAAGCATGGTTGGATTTCAATATGCATCAAACAGGTCATTGCCCCAACCAGCCCACTTACCAAAAAATTACTCATGACCTATCCCTCACACCCAAAAAGCCAACCTTGGATGGGGAACCGATGTACGAGGAGCATCCAAAATGCTTTGATGCCAAAAATCAAGGCTATAGCGAAGCCTTTGACATCAGGAAGATCATGTATTGGAATGTATTTGCAGGAGCAGCTGGACAAACTTATGGCTGTCATGCAGTCTGGCAAATGTACGATTTGGATAAAACGCCAGTAAATGCTCCTCTAAAACCTTGGCACAAGTCTTTGAATCTGGAAGTTGCAAATCAAGTTAAGCACTTAAAATCATTGATGCTTAGCCATCCTTATTTTGAAAGAATTCCAGATCAAAGTTTGATTGTAGGGAAGCAGCAAGACGATGAAACTTATGTTTCAGCAACTCGTGATAAAAGCGGGAGTTATGCCCTTTTCTATTTTCCTGAAGGAAAAACCATTTCAATTGATCTGAAAAATTTATCTGGAGAAACTTTTAAAATGATCTGGTTTGACCCTCGTACAGGTATTGAATTTCAGGGAAATGGTGGAGATCCACTTCCAAAAGGAACGAACTTCCCCACTAAAACTCCAAGCTACGGAAAAGGTAATGATTGGGTATTGATGTTGGAAAGAATTGATTAATTACAGGTATAGCTCTGGTAATCATCCTTAAATAAGGACCAAATTTTACCTGCATCATCGCGGTAAGTGATTGCACCAGTTTTATCCATGATCTCAATATTTCCATTTGAAACTACCGTGCTCCCATCTACAA
>CAWUWQ010000157.1:0-9498 GCA_963926065.1 uncultured Algoriphagus sp. | reverse complement strand
ATGAAGTTTTTTTGATCAAGCTGAATGAGAAAAAAGGAGTCGCAGTTTTTAAAATCCCCTTAAGCAGTGAGCGCCCACATTATTTAAAAGAAAAAGACCGCAAGCAAGCCTTCATCCGGGTCGCGGATCGAAGCGTCCAGGCAAGCCGAGAGGTATGGGAAGTACTGCGTAGGGGAAAAGCTCAGCGAGACACGATTTTCACCTATAGTTGGAAAGAAGAATTACTGATGAAGGCGATGCAGGAAACTGGAAAGATTACGTTGAAAGAATATGCAAAGCTGGCTAAGCTCCCAAAATTCATCGCTTCGAAAACTTTGGTTCGGCTTGTTTTGGCAAATGTGCTGGTCATTCATCCCCAAGAAGCGGATGACTTTTTTACGTTGAAAGAGACGGGAGCTTAATCCCAGTTCGCGCTGTGAATCCAAAATTACCTTGTAGTCCACCGCTGTGGATGGCTAGGATTTTTGATCCGCTGGGGAAAAAATCTTCACTTATTAATTTCCAGATTCCAGCCATCATTTTGCCCGTGTAGATAGGATCGAGGACGATTCCGAAGCTTTCAAAAAACCACCAGATGAAGTCGATTAACTCCTGATTGTATTTCCCATAGCCACCAAAGTGGAATTGGTCAAAAATTCGAAAATCTCCTACACTGCTGATTTGATGATTTTTCAATAATTCTTTAATCTCCTCATGAATAAAATCACCTTTGAGCGCGGAAAAGCCTAGAAGCTGCTGCTTCTCGGAAAGGCTTTGAATCAACCCGGCGAAGGTGCCTCCTGTGCCAATGCAAGTAGCAATATGGGAATAGGAATTGTCTCCAAGTTCCAAGATTTCGGAGGTGCCTATTATAGCGAGCTCGTTTGTGCCACCTTCAGGAATGAGGTAAAATGCCCCGAATTTTTCCTCAAGATTTTTCAGAAAACTTGCCTCTTCTTTTAATCGATAAGTAGAACGATCTACAAAATGTAAGTCCATTCCTAATGATTCTGCATGAGCCAGGGTTGGATTTAGTGGGGTTACCTTCTCTCCTCGGATGATTCCAATCGATTTGAGATTTGCTGCTTTGGCTGCCTCAGCTGTAGCGTGGATATGGTTGGAATAGGCACCTCCAAAAGTTAGGATTTTATCAAAGCCACCCGAGATAGCTTTTTCAAGATTGTGTTTCAGCTTAAAAAACTTGTTGCCGGAAACAAGGGGATGAACTAGGTCCAGTCGTTTGATCGCTAATTCTATTCCTTTTTCCTCCAAAAGAGGATGATCTAGGGGTAGATTGATGACAGGAAGCGACTCAAGCATGGATAAAAGGATTTCAAAGGATTCTTAAAGTTAATAATCTTATTTTTGCAACATGATTGAAAAGCACGAAGACGAGATCGAAGAAGAGGAGTTAGAATTATATGAGCATTACCGTTTCATTGTAGACAAAGGACAGTCTCCGATTCGGGTCGATAAATTTCTGACAGATAAAATAGCTTTTGCGACTCGAAGCCGAGTTCAGCAAGCCATCGATTCTGGTTCGATCAAAGTAAATGGTGAGAATACCAAGGGCAGTTATAAGATCAAGCCCGAAGATGATATTCAGGTTCTTTTTGAAAAACCTAGACGTGACACGGAGATCGTTCCAGAGAATCTTGACTTGGATATTATCTATGAAGACCAATACCTCATGGTGGTAAACAAGCCTTCAGGCATGGTCGTCCACCCCGCTCAAGGAAACTGGACTGGTACCCTTGTCAATGGCTTGGTTTATCATTTCCAAAATCTTCCTGAGATGAAAGGCAATGAAGGAAGACCAGGATTGGTTCATCGGATCGATAAGGATACTTCTGGCCTTTTGGTTATCGCCAAATCCGAGACTGCGATGACGCATCTGGCTGCACAATTTTTTCATCATACGATCGAGCGCACTTATATGGCATTGGTCTGGGGAGAGTTGGAAGGCGACTCGGGAACGATTCGTGGAAACGTTGGGCGAAGCTTTAAGGATCGAAAAGTGATGGATGTCTTTGTGGATGGAAGTTATGGAAAGCATGCTGTCACCCATTGGAAAGTTGTGGAAGAGTTACGCTATATCTCCTTGATCGAATGCAAGCTTGAGACCGGAAGGACACATCAGATTCGCGCACACATGAAATTTATCGGGCATCCTTTATTCAATGATGCAATATATGGAGGGGATAAAATCCGGAAAGGAACTCAGTTTTCGAAATACAAGACGTTTGTGCATAACTGTTTTGATTTGATTCCAAGACAGGCTTTACATGCCAAGTCGTTAGGATTTATTCACCCGATCACCAAAGAGAAGCTCTACTTTGAGGCACCATTTCCTGCCGATTTTGAAGCAGCCTTGAATAAATGGAGGAACTATGTCATGTACGAATAGCTATAGCATTTATTATAATGGCAATAGATTGTAATATTTATTGATTTATATATAAAAAAATTAAATTAAAACGATCAAATCATTAAATATTGATTCGCTCGTTGAGAATTTGTTAATCTGAGTAGTAGAAATCATCCCGCAATTACATTTTCCATATTATACAATCGATTTCATTAAAAATACTGTAAAAATTTAGAATTTTTTTTGAAATATTTTTAATAAACACATCCTCCTGCTATATTTGATGTATCAGAAAAGCACAACATAAGGTTGACTTTCCAAAATACATTAAGATTACACTATACTGTAGGATGTTGAAATTGGCAGACAAGCCCTCCTGTCTCGGGGGTGAGGTCACTAGGATAAAGCGTTTACCGAGCTCGTAAATTTGCCTAACTACTTCGTGGAGGTTCGAATCCTTCTCCTACAGCAGGTTATTTTGGGTTTATTGTTAATTGACTAAGACCATGAAATTTTGTTTCATGGTTTTTTTATGCCCTTTCGTTTCTGGAAAGTGATTTTATCAAAAGATCAATTTTCAATAGAAAATTTGGATAAATAGCAATTAGATAATTCATAAAAATTTATGATAATCTGAAGTTTAATTTTAAAATTCAGAATTTCAACATGCTTTTGTAGCAAATACTGTAATATTTAAAATAAATATTACCAAAATTTTAATAAACCAATGGTATTGTTAATTTTGTGATATCTGAATTTAAATCGAGTGTAAAAAATTATAATCGTTTTCGAATTCCCTTATGCAAATGGCATAATCTAAAATGCTTGACCTTGTAGGATGTTGAAATTGGCAGACAAGCCCTCCTGTCTCGGGGGTGAGGAATTAAGTATAAAGCATAATTCAACCGAACTATCGCCTAACTACCTCGTGGAGGTTCGAATCCTTCTCCTACAGCTATTCTAATTAAGCAGCATCTCGATGCTGCTTTTTTCGTTTGGAATAAATACGAATATCGTATTTTGCCAAAAATTCTAATGAATGAGTATTGAGCCAAAGAAAAGAAAGTTGAAGAATCTTTTTCGTAAGAAAGTTGTGAGAGTGGTCACTACAGTTTTTTTGGCGATCCTTTTTTTAGAGTTTGTGGTTTACTTTGGCTCCAACCTTTTACTTTCCAATTGGACTAGAATTCAAATAAATCAATCCACAAAGGGTGTTTATGAGGTTGATTTTAATCGGGTAAATTTTTCACTAATTCGTAGAGGACTATTTCTAGATGGGATCATTCTAAAACCTGTGAATGCTGAGATGGATCAAAAGGATCAGGCACTTTTTGATCTTCATTTGGATCAGCTCGCGATCAAAAGTCTATGGTATAGCTTTTCCTCTGGCGTATTTTCTATTGGGAAGATTGAGATTGATAATCCTAATCTTAATATGGATATGCCTTCTAAGGAGCAATTTGATGATGAATCAGAATTTGTTCCCCAAATGGAGTCTCGAGTGAAAGCTTTAGAAAATGAAATCAAAAAAAGTATTGATCGATTTAGATTTTCGGGGGTTTATATTCATGAAATTGAAATTGTCCATGCCGATCTTTTTTTCTTAAACTTTCTAAGCGATAATTCCTTAAAGGCGGAGAATACAAAATTGATTGTAAAAGACATCAATTGGGCTACTCAAAAAGAGTGGAAGACTCCTTTTAATGCAAAGGGATTTGAATTCGAGCTTGAAAATGTCATTTTCCCCCTTCCTGACGGAGTTCATACAATTTCAGCGACAAGCGTAATAGTCAGTTCACTGGAAAATATAATTGACTTGAGGGGAGTACAGCTTACACCAGATCGAACTAAGGCTAGTACAGCGTACTATGAGGTCTCGCTTAAGGATCTGAGAGTAGGAAATGTGGATCTGAATAATGCATTTATGACCTCTCAAGTCATGATTGATGAGATAGTATTGACTAATCCAGATTTTAAAGTAGAGCGTAGGAATAGTATTACACGTGATAGTACAGCTTCTGGAGATTTGAATGAATTGATTGATGGAATATTAGAATCCATTGAAGTCAAAGAGCTTTCGGTTGTAAAGGGGAGGTTTCTAACTTCAGATTTTAATGATTCGTTAAAAAATAGGATTGAGATCGCTGATTTAAATTTCAATATGATCAAATTCTATTTAGGCAAAAATCAAGCTCAAAAAACCAATCAATTTTTTTATGGGCAAGAGGCATCGATGGATATCCGAGAGGCAAGTTTATACCTTTCGGATGAGGTTCACGTCATTTATGGGGATCGGGTGAGTTTGTCCTCATTCAAAGATGAACTATTGGTCGAAAACCTTCGGATTGAACCTAGAGCAGAGGCTCTGATTAATTTGGACTTGGACAATATTATTCGGTTGACTCTGCCAAAGCTTTTGCTAAATAATGCGAACCTGAAGCGGTTTTACAATGAAGGCCGATTGGAAATGGACGAACTGATCATCGAGTCGCCAAAAGTAGAATTCACCGAATTAAAAAAGCAAGAGAAAAAACCCTTCAAAGAGGGTAGGGCATCTGAGTTGCTCCAAGGATACATGGATGCTGTGAAGATCAAGCGAGTTCAATTGAAAGATGGCGAAGTTCAGTTTACAGATGAAGCTGGAATTCGAAGCAACGATATCGGCTTTGAGAGTTTTAGCCTTTTATTGGAAGATGTTTTAATCCAGCCTAACCTCAAATCCTCTATTCAGGATATCTTTTTAGCCAACCAAATGGTTTTAAGTCTTGATAAATACCGGCTTAAGCTTAGGGATAATCTGCATGAGTTTTTAGCGGGAAAAGTGATCATTGATTCGAAACAGTCACTTATAGTAATTCAAGATTTCTCCTTGAGGCCAGAAAATCCAGATTCACTTACCGCTGTCCTTGACAACTATAATAAATCAGTGGTTATCAATGTGAGAGTACCTGAATTTCGAATTGAGGGAATAGATTTGAAGGCGGCTTTTTGGGATGAAAAGCTCTTGATTAACCAAATATTGATTCCCTCGCCAACTGTTGAATTAGCTCGGTTTAGGAAGAAAAAGGAGCAGGACAAATCCTTAGATCAAATTAATTCAGCAGGAGAAGTCGGGGATTTGTTGTCTTCTTATTTTTCATATATCAGTATTGATTCGGTCAGCTTTAGTGATGGAAGAGTCCGATATGACAATTTTTCCGGCACAAAGGATATCGTATTGAGCGAGGACAGTCTCTCCTTGAGTTTGAAGGGGTTTTTGATCGAGCGAGGCAAGCCTTCATCCAACGACCGGACTTTTTTCTCAGATGAGATTGACCTGAGTTTGAAACAATATGCGTTCAGCGTAGCTGGAGGAAGCTATGAGATTGATACTGATAAGCTCAATTATAATTCAAAGTCACAGACTATTTTGATTGATAATCTTCGACTTTTTCCCTCAAAGGCAATTCAAAGTAAGATTGAATTTGAAGTCATATTGCCTCGCGTAGCATTCCAAGGTGTGGATTTGCAATCCTTCCTTTTTGATAATACACTCAAATTGGATCAACTATCTGTAGATGGAAGTGAGATTAATCTGAATATTATCCGTGGGTTTAAGTCTTCTGAGAAGAAGCAGAACAAGAATACGAAAACTGGAAATGCCTTGCCGAAATCAATCGAGGAGATCAGCATCCAGCGAATAGATGCTTTGAACTCTACGTTGGCCATTAACTATGAGGTCGGAGAAAATGATATTCAATCCATCAAAACCAATTTCGATCTTGGAGTAACTGTATTATTTCTTGACTCTTCTATGACTACGAAGGAAAATTTTACTGGATTATTTGAGGACATCAGTTTGAAATTAGAAGATTTTTCCTTCGCTCTCCCGGATAGCATACACAACGTGAAGTTTTCGTCATTGCTTGTGAATAACAAAGCTGAAGAGACTGTATTTTCAGATTTTCAGATTATTCCAAATAATACAAGTGGATACCCTGGTGTTCCTATTCTAAAGGCAAATGTTGCTGAGCTGGGAATCAAGCACAATAGTTTGAGGCAAATTGAATCCACAGGAGTTTTTGATATTTTACAGCTTCGGCTAACCGACCCGATTATCGATCTCTATTTAGATCGAGTTGAAAAAACTGCTCCAGCGAAAGAGACAAAAGTCAGAAAAGAGGGTGGACTTGTTTCTTCAATCATTCTGAGAGATATTCTAATTCAGCAAGGTCAAATTAAAGCTCATAATAAGGATTCTGGCCAAATGCCAAAGCTGGCTTTTAGTAATGTCGATCTTGGGATGAAAGGACTAGACCTCAATTTGATGAATTCTGATCAGGAGATCAGGCCTCAGTTTTTACTTGAAAAAGACCTGAGTCTTTCGCTAGCCAATTATTCCCTATATACCGAGGATAGCTTGAACAAGCTGGAAATCGGGAGAATTAGGTTTCTAGAAAATGACCTGTTTTTGGAGCAAGTTAGTTTTGGGCCTACAATAGGCAGATATAATTACTTCAGAAAGCTAGGCTATCAAACAGATGCAATTGATGGAACCGTGGAGCGAATTTCAATATTGGATATAGATTTTGACACCTATTTCAATTCGCAGATACTAAAGGCAAGAAAAGTAGCCCTGGATGGAATGCATTTGGATGTCTTCCGGGATAAGAGACTGCCAAGACGCGAAGGAATCATAAAGCCTATGCCACAAGAGTTGATGAAAAATGCTCCTTTGGATATGTTGGCGGATTCTGTAACTGCTACTAATGTGTTTATTCTGTATCAGGAATTCGCTCCAAGAGCAATGATACCCGGATCTATCCGATTTGAGGATTTGAATCTTAGTCTGGCACCTTTTGCACTTTCCAAAGATGGCAATACCTATCCTTTGGAAAAAATGTATTTGAATGCAGAGTCTAAGCTGATGGGTGAAGGACTTTTAGAATTGAATTCTACTATGTTTTTTGAAGCTCCGTATCCAATGGATATGCAGGTAAGTATAGGGGAATTTGATTTGAGGAGCGTAAATAGTATGGTTTCCAATGGAGTATTTGTCGAGATAGTTTCTGGAAAAGTTACTGGAGGAAAGTGGGATTTTCGTATTAATGAGGACGAGTCATGGGGCAAAATGAATTTAAATTATAAGGACTTAAAAATTCAAATACTGGATACAGTAAGTATGCGCTCAGGAAAAGGGAAATTAGGGCTATTGACTTTTGCGGCAAATACACTTATCAAGAATAATAATCCACGGAAACTTTTTAATAATCGGATTACTTCAACCGTTTATTTTGAGCGGGACAAATCCAAGTTCATTTTCGGAGGATGGTGGAGAGCTACGTTTAGCGGGTTGAAAGGAAGTGTAGGTCTTGGGGAAGCCAAAATGCCCAAGCGGAGAGAAGAAATTGAGGAATAGGGGGGAAGTCTGAAAGCTTAAGTTAGAAGGCTTGAAAGCTGGATATCCTAAGCTCAAGATGTAGTTTGATTTTAGATCAGGATAATTTGTAAGGCTTAGCTGATAGGAATCCATTCCAGGAATGGATATTGGCTAAAAAGGAAAGAGGGCTTTAATTTCAACACGGAGGCACGGAGGTTTCACAGAGAATTTTTACATAATACATGGGTAGCCTGTGATCTACTTAATTTTCTTGGTTGAGAGTAGGGGTAGTTAATTTTCTGGTAATAAAAAGATTTAGGGAAACTCAAGGGTAGTTAGAAATTCCGGAGCTAAGGGTTGAAGCGGTATCTGTAATGTGTATGGGAACACCGATATTCTTGTGGATTCGAACAGCCTAAAAAAGCAGAGGATTCTGAAAATTGAGCATTTCAGAATCCTCTTAAATTATTCCCGTAAAAGTTTTAGCTGCTGTGATTTATATTCTTTCGCCTCGGTTCGTGTCACCACGAAACGAAATAGTAGATTTTTTACTCTCTTAAAAGTTTTAGCTGCTGGGAGTTAGTTCCCCAGATTAGTTGGAGAATATAAACTCCCTGGATTTTTTGATCCATGTACCTATTGACCACCTCAGATACAGTTTCCACTTGATTGACAGTGAATGTTTCGGAAACGCCTCTGATATCAGAGATTTGAATCAAGATTGGCTCATCGTTGTAAACCGATCTGTTTAACAAATCTACCATGATCGTACTTTTCTTGGAACTTGGGTTTGGATAAGCAATCCAGGAACCCTGACCTTCAATTCCATCCACTTTGATCGACTTGGTAATGCTGTAGCTAAATGAATCATCAAAATCGACTTGCTTCAATCGGTAATAAACTATTCCTCCAGAAGCTGGAAGCTTTGTGTCTGTAAACTTATACTCCGTCGGAAGTTCAGAATATCCTTGTCCTTCTACTTGACCTATTTTAGTCCAGGCACTTACCCCATTTACTGATCGTTCGATTTCAAAATGAGAGTTCTCCCATTCTTTTACGGTAGCCCAGTTTAATAATGCTGATCGATTTTCAGGGGAATAAGTAGCGGTGAAATATTGGTATTCTACTTCGAGGATGCTGAAGTTGAAATAGGTAATATAGACAACGCCATTGCCACCTCTTCCACCACCAAAATAACCAGCGCCGCCTCCAGAACCTGTTTTATTTGTGCCAGGAAAACCAACGGGATTAGTTCCACTTAAATTTCCACTTCCTCCAATCCGTATTTCTGTGCCAATAGCAATACCGCCTAAACCAATTTTATCAGTACCATTAAAGTATCGTCCAATACCACCTCCACCAGCTCCAAAATATCGAAGTGAATCTCCTAATGTTAGTGCTATACCATCTCCGCCTCTTCCTCCTTCTCCTTGACCATTTCCGGCAGCCTTTCCATCTTGGCCATCATCTGCAGGTAGGGGTTTCCAAGGCACTAATCCACCACCACCACCTCCTGCTACGGAGTTTTGAGGTTCGCTATAGTCTCCATTTCCCCCTTCATTTCCCTGATAAACAGTTACATTGGTTCCTGAATATGTAATAGTTTCGGCTGTCCCACCTAAACCTTCTGATTTTGCTGGGGCGGGACTAGCTCCTCCACCACCTCCAGAGGATCCATTTCCACCCGCATTTGCGCTTTGAGAACCGCCACCACCACCGCCTGGAACAGAAATATTAACTGCACTTCCATTAACTTCTCCTGTGAACGTAGAAGGGTCTCCATCTATCCCAT
>CAWUWQ010000156.1:0-4506 GCA_963926065.1 uncultured Algoriphagus sp. | reverse complement strand
GGTGAACTTCGAGGTTTAAACACGCCACCACGCATCATTTTGATATCGTTGTCTATGCAGTGCTGAACTACTTTTCGGATTTGTTCTTCAGACTCGATGGAGCAAGGCCCGGTAATGATGGCCATTTCTCCGTCTTTGATAAAGACATTGTGACCCAAATCCACTGAAGTTGGCTTCGCTTTCCACTTTTTGGAGACGAGTTTGTATTCATCCGAAACGACATGAATGTCCGAGATGCCGTCCATTTGTCCGATTTTCCGGATGTCAAAATCGTTTTTACCGATTCCGATCAGGTAGTCCCCCAACTGGGTTTTTACATGGGTAGTTTTATAACCAATGCCATTGACTTTGGTAATTAATTTTTCCTTTTGTTCTTCGGAAATATCAGGTTGAAGTTGTATGATCATGATTAATTAATTACAGATTGAATGTATTGCTGAATGTCTGCATCCAAATTGTTTGCGTTTTTAACGGTTTTAATAAACGCCGATCCGATGATTGCGCCATTTCCGTAATTTGAAGCAGTGCTGAATGACTCCGAATCAGAAATTCCAAAACCTATCAGTCTTGGGTTTTTCAAATTCATAGCCTGTACCCGCTCAAAATAAGTGATTTGCTCTTCGCTGATCCCAGTTTTTGCCCCGGTTATACTATTTGAAGAAACCATGTAAATAAAGCCGTTAGAGTTTGCATCGATTTCCAGGATCCTCTTTTCACTGGTCGCTGGTGAGATCAAGAAGGTATTTACCAAACCATAGGCATCAAATAGGGTCTTATAATCCTCCAAATATTGTTGCATTGGAAGATCGGGTAAGATCAAACCATCAATACCTACTTCTTTGCATTTCTTACAGAATTCCTCCATTCCAAACTGAAGAATTGGATTCAAATAACCCATCATGACTACGGGTACATGAATTTTTGTCCGAAATCCGATTAATTGCTGAAATAGCTTTTTCAAACTCATTCCATTTCCCAAGGCAATCATATTGCTGTCCTGAATCGTAGGTCCGTCTGCAATCGGATCAGAATAAGGCACTCCAATCTCGATAACATCTGCTCCACCGGCCTGAATCGCCTCCATGGTCGGTACTGTGTCCTCCAAATGTGGAAATCCAGCGGTAAAATAGATTGAGAGCACCCGCTCTTTTTTGGTATTGAATAGGTAGTGTATTCGGTTCATGGGTGTATTTGAGATTTACGAATTACGAGTTACGAGATTTTTTAAAGCTATTGACTTGGTACTGGGATTTACAAATTAGGATTTACGAGATTTTTCAAAGCAACTTAGTTGGTTCTAAGAAGTAAAATTTTTGAAAGATTTTATCAAACTAAGTTGGAGGTTCCAATAATCTCGTAAATCAAAAATCGTATATCATAAATCAATAATTACCCCATTTAATATAAGTATCCAAATCTTTGTCACCCCTGCCTGAAAGATTGATCACAATCACATCGTCTTTTCGATATTCGATCAAATTCAGCGCGTGAATTGCATGAGCAGTCTCAATCGCTGGGATAATTCCCTCCATTCTACTGAGTTCAATTCCAGCTTTCATAGCATCTTCATCCTCCACAGCAACGAATTCTGACCTGCCGATGTCAAACAAATGGGCGTGCACTGGCCCAATACCTGGATAATCTAAACCCGCAGATATGGAATGTGGCTCCACCACCTGACCGTCTTCGGTCTGCATCAAAAGTGTTTTTGATCCATGTAAAATTCCCGGAGTACCCAAAGCAGTCGTAGCAGCAGATTTTCCGGAATTCACCCCTAAACCCGCAGCTTCTACAGCAATCAGTCTGACTTCTGGTGTATTGTAGTAGTGGTAAAAAGATCCCGCAGCATTAGATCCGCCTCCAACACAAGCAATAATTGCGTCCGGATTTTCACGCCCTTCTTTTTCTTTCAGTTGCCACTTGATCTCTTTGGAAATAACGGATTGAAATCGAGCCACCATTTCCGGATAGGGATGCGGGCCAACAACAGAACCTATTATATAATGTGTGCCCACTGGATCATTGATCCATGCACGCATCGCTTCATTAGTGGCATCTTTTAGAGTTTTAGATCCTGAGACAGCCGGGACGATTTTTGCACCTAGTATTCGCATTCGCTCCACATTGGGACGTTGACGCTGAATGTCCAGTTCGCCCATGTATATGGTACAATCCATGCCCATTAAGGCACAAACCGTGGCGGTAGCTACCCCGTGTTGCCCAGCACCGGTTTCAGCAATGATTCGTTTTTTTCCAAGCTTTTTTGCTAGAATAATCTGTCCGACAGTATTATTAACTTTATGCGCTCCGGTATGACAAAGATCTTCTCGCTTGAAATAGATTTTTGCTCCATACTTCTCTGACATTCGCTCTGCGAAATACAATGGAGTCGGTCGGCCTACGAAGTCACGGAGCAAGCTTTGAAATTCGTCCTGAAACTCCTTGGTGGCGACAATCGCCTCATAATTTTCACGTAGCTCTTCAATGTTTGGATGCAACATCTCAGGAATGTATGCGCCTCCAAATTTCCCATAAAAGCCCTTTTCGTCCACTCTGATCATATTCTTCACGTTTTAACCGATTAATTTCTCGGAATGTGTTGTATAAAATTCTTCAGTTTTTCAATATTCTTTAATCCTGGGTAATCCTCAAATTTTGAATTGAGATCAACTCCCTGCATCAATGGGTTTTTGGCCTTAAAAGCCAAGATTTCTTTCCAGCTATCTTCGTCAAGCCCTCCACTCAATAGAAAGCCTTTGTCGAAGGGATAAGTTTCCAAAATACTCCAATCAAATTTTTGACCTGTACCTCCGTGTTTTGACGAAGCCGTATCAAACAAAAACTTACTCACAAAAGGCAAATATCCCCGCAACGATTCCCAATCAATTTCTCCGTTGACGGCAATAACTTTCCAGATTTCGGAAGTTGTTTTTTTGGAAAGGGCTTCTACAAATTCCACTGATTCCTGCCCATGAAGTTGAATTGCTTTTAGATCGAATGACTCAACTTTTCGTAAGATTTCGGTTTCGGATTCATTGACAAAAACCCCAACTTTTGAAATTGGTAAATTGGAAAAGGCAAAACTAGATTCATCAGATACAAATCGAGGAGACTTAGAATAGAAAATTAACCCCATCCAATCTGGTCGAATCTCTTCAACCAATTGATGCGCATTTTCTAACTCACGCATCCCACAGACTTTGATTTCCATTAGGCCTTAATTAGCGCTGACTCGGCAAGCAATTTTTTATATTCTTTGATGAAATTAAAGGCTGCTTGTTCCGGTCTTGCAGATTTCATGAAATTTTCCCCGATCAAAAACCCATCAAAACCCGCAGCTCTTAATTGAGTCAATGTCACGGGATCAGAAATACCACTTTCCGATATTTTCACAAAGTCTGAAGGAATTCGATTAACCAAATCCAAGGAAGTCTGAAGGGATACTTCGAAAGTTTTTAGGTTTCGATTGTTGACTCCCACTAAGTCTAAGGCATCACAAAGACTTCGATCTAGTTCATCACCATCATGCACTTCCATCAATACCTCTAGACCGAGACTTTTTGCGAAATAGGCTAAAGACTTCAGCTTCTCAGGTTCCAAAGCTGCCGCAATCAACAAAACGCAATCCGCTCCAATCGATTTTGCTTCCACGATTTGATATTCATCCACTACAAAATCTTTTCTCAGAATTGGGCAGAAATTAAAATGTCTTGCTGACTTAAAATCATCTGTGGTCCCCCCGAAATACTTCGTGTCGGTCAATATAGAAAGTGCCGAAGCTCCTGCCTGCATATAACCTATACTGACTTTTTCTACTTTGGAGGAGGAATTTATCATCCCTTTTGAAGGAGATTTTCGCTTGAATTCAGCAATGATACCCGTCTTCTCCGGATTTGTAACGTACTTTTTCATCGATACCACCTTTCCTTCAAAGAAGATACTTTGTTCCAATAATTTGACTGGAACCAAGCTTTTCCGATCGGCTACTTCAAGGTGTTTATCTGCGATGATTTGATCTAAAATATTCATATTCAATAGTTAAGCAAATGAAATAGTGGTTTTAGGATTGACTAAGCCGTTGAAAACGTTCAAGGCTTTGCCAGAGAGTAGGGATTCTTTTGCAATGGAAACCGCCTCCGGAAAATCAAGGCCAGGTCTAGCTGTGACAAGAGCTGCCGCTGAATTAGCGATTACAACAGAATTTTGGCTGTTAGTACCTTCTCCTCTAAGGATCTTTTCAAATATTTTCGCAGATTCTTCAACAGTATCTCCTCCGACAATACTTTGAGCATCGAGCTTTTGAAATCCCATATTTTCAGGTGAAATTAATTTTTCTCCAGAGTTAGAGATCATCTTGAAAGGTCCTGTAAGCGATATTTCATCATAACCATCCAAGGAATGGAGAATAGAAAATCTCCCTTCCATTTCTTGGTATAAGTATCCGTACAAACGGGCAAGCTCTAGACTGAATACACCCACTAATTGTTTACGAGGCAAACTTGGATT
>CAWUWQ010000155.1:0-22435 GCA_963926065.1 uncultured Algoriphagus sp. | reverse complement strand
GAAAAAGAGAATCTTCTACCACCTTTTACCACTTTGGCTACTCGGTTAATAGCTACTACTTTTTCTTTTAAATCTGTATCTGTAGCCCTGATAGGCTTTCTTCTTAGTTGAGACATAGCTTATTAAAATTTAAGGCCTCCTTCTCTGGCACCATCTGCCAAAGCTTTCACATTCCCATGATACAAGTAGCCATTTCTGTCAAATACTACGGATTCTACTCCGTTTGCAACAGCTCTTTCAGCAAGTTTTTTACCTACTTCTTTGGATACTGATACATTAGTGTTAGCCTTTGCTCCCAATTCCTTGGAAGAAGCCTGGGCTAAAGTCTGACCCTTAAGGTCATCAACAAGCTGCGCATATATGCCAGTATTGCTTTTGAAAACTGACAAACGAGGTCTGGAATCTGTACCAGAAATCTTTCTTCTGATACCCTGCTTGATTCTAAGTCTTCTGGAATTCTTATTAAATGCCATAACCTATTATTTTTTACCGGCAGTCTTACCAGCCTTACGTCTAACTTGTTCACCAACGAAGCGCACACCTTTTCCTTTGTAAGGTTCAACCTTACGCAGTGCTCTGATTTTTGCAGCTATCTGACCGATTAATTCCTTATCATTAGATTCTAAGGAAATTATCGGGTTCTTACCTTTTGCAGTTTCTGTCTTCAAGCTAACTTCAATTGGAAGAGCGAAGAATATACTGTGCGAATAACCTAAGTTAAGTTCAAGAACTTGCCCCTGATTAGTAGCTTTAAAACCTACACCCACAAGCTCTAAGTCTCTTTTGTATCCTTCAGAAACACCTATAACCATATTGTTGATCAAGGATCTGTAAAGACCATGGAAAGACTTATGTCTTTTGGAATCTGTAGGTCTAGTCACAACGATTTCGCTGTTTTCAACTTTTACTTGAATGTCAGGATTAACCTCCTGAATCAAGATACCCTTTGGACCTTTGACAGTAACAACTCCGTGAGCTGATACGTCTACAGTAACACCGCTGGGTATATTTATTACTTTTTTACCTATTCTAGACATGATAGTAAATTAATATACGTAGCAAAGAACCTCTCCACCTACACCCTCAACGCGGGCTTCTTTGTCAGTCATTACACCTTTCGAGGTAGAGACAATTGCTATTCCGAGGCCATTAATTACTCTCGGAAGCTCGGTATGTTTAACATATTTTCTGAGACCTGGCGTACTAACTCGCTTTAGGCTTACGATAGCATTTTGCTTTGTCGTAGGATTAAATTTCAGTGCAATTTTGATCGATCCTTGAGGACCGTTTTCTTCAAACTTGTAATTCTGAATGTATCCCTTGTCATGCAATACTTTCGTAATCTCCTTCTTGATATTAGAAGCAGGTATCTCAACGATTCGGTGAGATGCTTTTATCGCATTTCTCAACCTAGTCAGATAATCAGCTATTGGATCAGTCATGATAATTTTTAAGTCTAGCTCCACCCGATTTGGGCGTGCAAAGTTACGAATTGATTTTTATAATAAAAACTACTGTCGTTTTATTTACCAGCTGGACTTTGTAACTCCAGGGATCTTGCCGGATGCGGCCATTTCTCTGAAGGTTACCCTGTTGATACCGAACTTTCTCATGTAGCCTTTTGGACGACCAGTAAGCTTACATCTGTTATGAAGTCTTACTGGTGATGCGTTCTTTGGTAATTTATCAAGTGCTGCATAATCACCCGCAGCTTTTAGCTCGGCTCTTTTTGTTGCATACTTGGCTACCAAGCGCTCTCTTTTTCTCTCACGAGCTTTGATTGACTCTCTTGCCATGATTAATCTTGTTTATCTTTTTTAACGAAAGGCATTCCGAAAGCTTTCATCAATTCCAAGCTTTCCTCATCAGAATTAGCACTTGTCACAAAGGTGATATCCATGCCAGAGATTCTATTTACTTTCTCAATACTTATTTCTGGGAAGATAATTTGTTCTTGTACACCTAGTGTATAATTACCTCTTCCGTCAAAACCCTTATCTGAAATTCCTTTGAAATCTCTTACTCGAGGCAAAGCTACAGTCATCAAGCGATCAAGAAATTCGTACATTCTATCCCCTCGTAGTGTCACTTTAGCGCCGATTGGCATTCCCTCTCTTAACTTAAAGTTAGAAACAGAGACTTTAGCTTTTGTAGATACCGCACGCTGACCAGTGATCAGAGATAACTCTTCTACACCCTGATCTACAAGTTTCTTATCAGCTACAGCTGCTCCAATACCTTTGTTAATGACTATTTTAGTCAACATAGGTACTTGCATTACTGAACTGTACTGAAACTTATCTTTCAAAGCAGGAACGATATCGTTCAAATATTTTAATTTTATTCTTGGATTAGCCATTGATCACCTCCCCGGTTTTCTTAGAGTATCTTACTAATTTTCCATTCTCACCAGCCTTACGACCAGTTCTAGTAGCTTCACCACTTTTAGGATCTACAAGCATTAGATTGCTGATGTGAATTCCAGCTTCTTTCTTTTCGATTCCACCTTGAGGTTTCGCAGCTGTAGGCTTAACATGCTTTGTTATCATATTAAGACCTTCAATAATTGCTCTACTTTTCTGTTTGTCAACAGATAGAACTTTTGCTGTCTTTCCTTTTTCATCACCGGCTATCACCTTTACAGTATCTCCTGTTTTGATATGAAGCTTTGTCTGAGTATTCATTTTTCTTATCATGATTACAGTACTTCAGGGGCTAAAGAAACGATCTTCATAAATTGACGTTCTCTTAATTCTCTAGCCACTGGGCCAAAAATACGAGTTCCTCTAGGCTCATCATTATTGTTCAATAACACTGCTGCGTTATCTTCAAATCTAATGTAAGAACCATCTTTTCTTCTGATCTCTTTTCTCGTTCTAACTATTACCGCTTTAGATACGGTACCTTTTTTCATATTGCTGGATGAAAGCGCTGACTTAACAGTTACAACAACTTTGTCACCAATAGACGCATAACGTTTTTTGGTTCCTCCCAACACACGGATTACCAATACTTCTTTAGCACCGGAATTGTCCGCAACACTTAGTCTGGATTCTTGCTGTATCATAATTATTTAGCTCTTTCAATAATTTCAACTACTCTCCAACGCTTATTCTTACTCAGCGGACGAGTTTCACTGATTTTCACCGTGTCGCCAGGGCTGCATTCATTTTTCTCGTCATGAGCCATCAATTTGGTAGTTTTGGAAATAAACTTACCGTACATAGCGTGCTTTACGCGACGTTCTACTGCTACGGTGATGGACTTGTCCATCTTGTTACTTACCACCTTACCAACTTTTTCTTTTCGAAGATTTCTCTCTATCGTAGCCATTGTTTTTTCTGTTAGCTAGTTATTTGGCAGCCAATGCAGTCTTTAATCTTGCGATAAAGCGCTTGGTCTCGCGGATTCTATTAGGATTCTCTATAGGAGAAATAGAATGAGCAAACCGAAGTTTGGTCAGGCTCTCTTTCTCAGCGACTACTCGCTCTGCAATTTCACTAGCGGATAGTGAATTGATTTCAGTGTTTTTCATAGTGCTATTTATATTCTGCGTATTCTCTACGGACAACAAATCTGGTACTTACCGGTAGCTTCTGCTGGGCAAGTCTCAACGCCTCCTGAGCGGTTTCCAAGCTTACGCCTGTCGCCTCAAAAAGGATTGTACCAGGCTTAATAACGGCTACCCAATATTCTGGAGCTCCTTTACCTTTACCCATACGTACCTCTGCAGGCTTCTTCGTGATCGGTTTGTCAGGAAAAATCCTGATCCAAACTTGACCTTCTCTTTTCATAGCTCTCGTCATTGCGATACGAGCTGCCTCGATCTGACGGGATGTGATCCATCCTGGCTCAAGGGATTTGATGCCAAAGTTGCCAAAAGCGAGCGTATGCCCTCTTTGTGCAAGACCTTTGACACGGCCCTTGTGCATTTTCCTATATTTAGTTCTTTTTGGCTGTAACATGAGTTCTCACTTATGGGTGAAAATTAGTTATTTCTTTTTCTTCGTCTTGGACCATTATCTCGCTTAGGACCTGCGTTTCTTGGGCCTTTTGGCTCATTGGCAGCTCCTTGATTTGGAGATAAGTCTCTCTTACCGTACACTTCTCCTTTGAAAATCCAGACCTTGATGCCAATAATCCCATAGACTGTTTTAGCCTCTGAAAGTGCATAATCAATATCTGCTCTCAAGGTATGAAGAGGAATTCTTCCTTCTTTGTACATTTCAGATCGAGCCATCTCAGCTCCACCTAGACGTCCTGAAAGTTTAACTTTAATTCCTTCTGCTCCCACTCTCATGGTAGCTGCAATGGATTGCTTCATTGCTCTTCTGAAAGAAATTCTTGCTTGAAGTTGCTGAGCGATTGACTCTCCTACCAATTTAGCATCCATTTCTGGTCGCTTAATCTCAAAGATATTAATTTGAATATCCTTGTTGGTAATCTTTTTCAATTCCTCTTTCAGCTTATCTACTTCGGCTCCACCTTTACCAATTACGACTCCTGGACGGGCAGTATGAATTGTCAAGGTAATTCTTTTGAGCGTTCGCTCAATTATTACCTTGGAAATTCCTCCCTTAGGGATTCTGGCAAGGACGTACTTACGGATTTGCTGATCTTCGTATAGCTTTTCAGCAAAGTCTTTCCCACCATACCAGTTGGAATCCCAGCCTTTGACTACACCAAGTCTAAATCCTATTGGGTTGATCTTTTGTCCCATAGTCTGTTCTTAATTTGCCTTTTCGTTTGTTTCTACTACATCAGCGGTAACTTCCTGGTCGATGAATGCATCAATTACCAGAGTTACATGATTTGATCTTTTGCGAATTCTATGTCCTCTTCCTTGCGGTGCAGGTCTTAATCTCTTCAGAGATCTACCTTCATCAACCATGATGGTTTTGATGAAAAGGTCTGCTTCTTCTAACTTAGCATCCGCATTTTTGGCTTGCCAGTTCGCTACTGCAGAGAGCAGTAATTTTTCTAGTCTAAGCGCACCGTGATTTGGAGTAAACTTCAAAATACTAAGTGCTAATCCTACTCTCTTGCCTCTGACAAGGTCAGCCACAAGGCGCATTTTACGCGGAGAAGTAGGAACGTTATTTAATCTTGCTATCGCTTCCATGATTATCTCTTTCCTTTATCTTTTTTGGCAATGTGGCCTCTGAAATTTCTGGTAGGAGCAAATTCGCCTAACTTATGACCTACCATATTGTCTGTTACAAATACTGGAATAAACTTATTCCCATTATGCACAGCGAAGGTATGTCCTACGAAATCCGGAGAAATCATTGATTTTCTTGACCAAGTCTTGATTACCGATTTCTTCCCTGATTCGTTCAATGCATCCACCTTTTTTACCAAATGGTGCTCGATATAAGGACCTTTTTTTAATGAACGTGCCATAATTATTTAGATCTTTTGCTTATGATGAACTTGTTTGAATACTTCTTTGGAGATCTAGTTTTCTTACCTTTAGACAATAGACCTTTTCTAGATCTTGGATGCCCTCCAGAAGAACGACCCTCACCACCACCCATAGGGTGATCGACTGGGTTCATAGCAACACCTCTTACGCGAGGTCTTGATCCGAGCCATCTTTTACGACCGGCCTTACCCAAAACAACATTCATGTGGTCACCATTAGAAACGATACCAACGGTTGCCATGCAAGTATTTAGTACAAGTCTCATCTCACCTGAAGGTAGCTTTACTGTAACGTATTTACCGTCACGGGCTACGATCTGGGCATATCCTCCAGCACTTCTTACCATTGCGGCACCTTTGCCTGGCTTCAATTCAACACAGTGCACAATTGTACCCATTGGAATATTTACCACTGGCATTGCGTTGCCCACTTCTGGCGCAACTTGCTCACCGGAAATCACTGTCTGTCCTACTGACAGACCTTCCGGAGCGATAATGTAGGTCTTAGCTCCATCTGCATAATAAAGTAGGGCGAGACGAGCTGTTCGGTTTGGATCATACTCGATAGACTTAACTACCGCTGGTATTCCAAACTTATTTCTTTTGAAGTCTACGATACGTAGTCTTCTCTTATGACCACCACCAACATTGCGGACAGTCATTTTACCTTCATTATTTCTTCCTCCTGATTTCTTCAAGGGAGCAAGAAGAGACTTCTCTGGCTTAGCCGAGGTGATCTCGGTGAAAGCAGGAGCTACTCTAAATCTCATCCCCGGAGTAACAGGTTTCATTTTTTTAATTGCCATGATATTGATTCAATTAAACTTCTCCGTAAAAATCAATTACCTCTCCGTCAGCTACTTCTACAATTGCCTTTTTGAAAGCATTTGTAAAACCTGACACAACTTTAGCTTTGGTGTATCTTGATTTATGCTTAGCAGCATATCTCATGGTTCTTATAGCTACCACTTTAACACCAAACGTTTTCTCTACAGCATGTTTGATTTCTGGCTTCTTCGCAGTTTTCTCCACGATGAATCCATAAACGCCTCTTTCATTCATGGCGGAAATCTTTTCTGTAATTAGGGGCTGTTTTAGAATATCCATTGTCTTATTTCGATAAAATGGTTTCCAACTTACTTACAGATCCCTCACAGATAACTAGATGATCAGCATTCAAGAGTTGGTAAGTGTTTACATCATTTACAGTCACAACTTTCGACTTAGGAAGGTTCCTGCTAGACAGATAAACATTCTTATTTTCCTCAGGAAGTACTAGAATTGTTTTCTTATCTGTAAGAGATAATCCACTAAGTAGCGCTAGAAAGCTTTTTGTCTTGATAGAATCGAAAGACAAATCTTCCACTACCATAAGACTATTGTCTTTTACTTTATAAGACAAAGCTGATTTTCTAGCTAGTTGCTTTACTTTTTTATTCAACTTGAAGGAATAATCTCTTGGCTGTGGGCCAAATACTCTTCCTCCTCCTCGGAATAAGGGGGACTTGATAGATCCAGCTCGTGCACTACCAGTGCCCTTTTGCTTTTTTATCTTTCGCGTAGAACCCGCTATTTCGTTTCTTTCTTTAGACTTATGCGTCCCCTGTCTCTGGTTAGCCAAGTACTGCTTAACATCAAGGTAAATTGCATGATCGTTAGGATCTATTGCAAAAATCTCATCAGACAAGCTGATTTTTCTACCTGTGTCTTCTCCTTTATGATTAATTACTGCTAATTCCATGGCTTATTTCTCTAGAATAACGAAAGAATTTTTTGGACCCGGTACTGAACCAGAAACAAGCAAGAGATTTTTCTCAGGATAGATTCTCAAAACCCGAAGGTTGATAACTTTAACCCTGTCTCCACCCATTCTTCCAGCCATTCTCATTCCTTTGAATACTCTGGATGGCCAAGAACATGCACCAATTGAACCCGGGTGTCTCGCTCGGTTATGCTGTCCGTGAGTTGCACCACCCACACCTGCAAAACCATGACGTTTTACCACACCTTGGAAACCTTTACCTTTTGAAGTTCCGATAGCATCCACGAAGTCACCTTCTACAAATACTTCTCCACTCTTCACAGTAGCTCCTAAATTAACTTGGCCTTCAAATTCGACCCGAAAATCTCTGAACTCAACAACTTTTTGCTTTGGCGTTGTACCGGCTTTTTTAAAATGACCGATTAATGGTTTTGGCGTATTTTTCTCTTTACGCTCACCATATGCCAACTGCACTGCGTTGTACCCGTCTGTTTCGACGTTTTTTACTTGCGTCACTACGCAAGGACCAGCTTCTATTAGCGTGCATGCGACACTACGTCCATCGGCACTGAAAATGCTAGTCATACCTACTTTTCTTCCTATAATACCAGACATCTACAAATAAGATATTTTGATAATCCACAAACAATTTTTTGCTTGGGCCCTCTTAAGGGACTGCAAAGTTACTGAAATAAAATTCTGCAACAAACCGGAACTCCTATATTTTCAAAGTATTAGAAAATATCTCAAAGTATTGACAACCTTTTCCAAAGCCTAATACTCACCAAAATGCAAAAACAACCTTTTTAATGAAAAGGGCCTGCGATATTGGCAGGCCCTTTAATATTATTTTTTGATAGTCCGATCAAACTTTGATCTCTACATCTACACCACTTGGAAGCTCAATTTTCATCAAGGCATCTACAGTTTTAGAAGAGTTTGAATATATATCAACTAATCTTTTGTAAGTACATAGTTGGTATTGATCTCTCGCCTTCTTGTTTACGTGAGGAGATTTCAATACAGTAAACTTCTCCTTTTTAGTAGGCAATGGAATTGGACCTACAACAATTGCGCCAGTGGCTTTCACGGCTTTCACGATCTTCTCTGATGACTTATCCACCAAGCTATGATCGTATGATTTTAATTTTATTCTGATTTTCTGATTCATCGCAATTTTTGGTTAGTCTTTCTGACCTTTAACTTTAGCAATTACTGTTTCTGCAATGCTGTTCGGAACTGCCTCATAGTGAGAGAACGTCAATGAAGCCGTTGCTCTGCCTGAAGTAATTGTTCTCAAATCGGTAATGTAGCCGAACAACTCTGACAAAGGAACTGCTGCTCTCACAACTGAGGACGTTCCTTTTGTATCCATGCCTCTCATTAGACCTCTTCTTCTGTTCAAATCACCAGTGATCGGACCAGTATATTCATCAGGAGTTACCACGTCCACAGACATGATTGGCTCAAGTAATTGAGGCTTGCATCTCTTAGCTGCATCCCTAAAACCAATTCTTGCTGCAAGCTCAAATGAAAGTGCATCTGAATCGACATCGTGAAAAGAACCATGGTAAAGTCTAACTTTCATGGATTCAATCGGGTATCCTGCAAGAGGACCATTTTTCATACTCTCATTGAAACCCTTTTGAATAGAAGGGATAAATTCCTTAGGAATGATTCCTCCTACGATTCCATTGACAAAGTCAAGGCCTGGCTTGATTTCGCCAGTCTCTGGATCAGGATCTTTAGGGCCAAGCTCGAAAGAGATATCCGCAAATTTACCTTTACCACCTGTTTGCTTTTTATAAACTTCTTTATGCTCGATTGAGCTAAAAAGAGCCTCTTTGTAAGCTACTTGAGGAGCGCCTTGATTGATTTCAACCTTGAACTCTCTCTTCATACGATCAATGATGATATCTAAGTGAAGCTCACCCATACCTCTCAAAATAGTCTGACCAGTTTCATGGTCTGTATTTACTACAAGGGTAGGATCTTCTTCCACCAGTTTGGCAATTGCCATCCCCAGTTTATCAACGTCAGCTTGAGTCTTAGGCTCAATAGCGTAACCAATAACCGGCTCAGGGAATACCATAGATTCCAATACTACTTTCCGCTTTTCATCACAAAGCGTATCTCCAGTCTTGATATCTTTAAAGCCTACTACAGCTCCAATGTCCCCAGCTACTAATCGCTCAATTTGATTTTGCTTATTTGCGTGCATTTGGAATACACGGGAAATACGCTCTTTATTACCTGATCGGCTATTGAACACATAAGAACCAGATTCCAGAATACCAGAGTATGCTCTTACGAAACAAAGACGACCTACGAAAGGATCGGTTGCAATTTTGAAAGCCAAGCCAGTGAATGGCTCAGTTTCGTCAGGAGAAATCCGAACTTCTAATTCCTCATCTTCACGATCATGTGCAATGATATCATCTTTATCCATTGGTGAAGGAAGAAGTTCCATCACCAAATCAAGCATGGTCTGTACACCTTTATTTTTAAAAGAAGAACCACAAACCATAGGGACAATTTTCATGTCGATGGTGGCTTTTCTAAGGGCACTTAAGATTTCTGCCGCTGTAATTGAATTTGGATCTTCAAAGAACTTCTCCATTAAACGCTCATCATAGTCAGCTACAGCCTCAAGCAAATGCTCTCTCCACTCTGCAACTTCTTCTAACATGTCTTCAGGGATCGGAATCTCATTGAAGGTCATTCCGAAGTCATCATCATTCCAAACAATCGCACGGTTGTTGATCAAATCAACCACACCTCGAAATTTTTCCTCCGCCCCAATTGGGATTTGCAATGGAACTGCATAGCTACCGAGCATTTCCTTAACTTGCTTACACACTTCAAGAAAGTTGGCACCCGCACGATCCATTTTGTTAACAAACCCTATTCGAGCTACTTTGTAATTATCAGCTAATCGCCAGTTTGTCTCAGACTGTGGCTCAACACCATCTACAGCACTGAACAGGAAAACCAACCCATCCAACACTCTAAGTGAACGGTTCACTTCAACAGTGAAATCCACGTGACCTGGAGTATCGATGATGTTAATTTGATATTTTTGATCTTTGTAATCCCAAAAAACTGTAGTAGCGGCAGAAGTAATCGTGATTCCACGCTCTTGCTCCTGTGCCATCCAGTCCATAGTCGCTGCTCCATCGTGAACCTCACCAATTTTGTGCGATACTCCGGAGTAAAAAAGGATACGCTCAGTGGTGGTTGTTTTACCAGCATCAATGTGCGCCGCAATGCCTATGTTTCTTGTATATCTTAAGTCTCTTGCCATTCTAGTTAAAATCTAAAGTGTGAGAATGCCTTGTTGGCCTCAGCCATCCTGTGTGTATCGTCTTTCTTCTTTACTGCAGCACCTTCACCTTTTGCACCGGCAATGATTTCTCCAGCAAGACGATCCATCATGGTCTTCTCACCTCTTTTTCGAGCGTAGTTGATCATCCACTTGATTCCAAGGGCCATCTTTCTTTCAGGTCGGACTTCCATTGGAACTTGGAATGTAGCACCACCAACTCTACGACTCTTCACCTCTACGGATGGAGCAATATTGTTAAGCGCCTTTTTCCAAACTTCAAGACCATTCTCACCTACTTTGGATTCTACCTTTCCTACTGCATCGTAGAAAATGTTGTAAGCAATACTCTTCTTCCCATCTACCATTAGACAGTTCACAAACTTTGTTACCAAGGTATCATTGAACTTTGGATCAGGAAGAATATATCTCTTCTTTGGTTTCGCTTTTCTCATTTCGTTATAATGTTTTAATTATTTTTTCTTTGCCGTAGCAGCTGGAACACCCTTACCTGCTTTCGGTCTTTTAGCACCATACTTAGAGCGACCTTGCTTACGGTCTTTTACTCCTGCTGTATCTAGTGCACCTCGGATGATGTGGTATCTTACACCTGGAAGATCTTTCACTCTACCGCCTCTGATCAATACGATCGAGTGCTCTTGTAGATTGTGACCTTCTCCTGGAATGTAGGCATTCACTTCTTTTCCGTTTGTCAATCTCACCCTTGCTACTTTCCGCATTGCGGAGTTAGGCTTCTTAGGGGTTGTAGTATATACTCTGGTACAAACTCCTCTTCGCTGTGGACATGAATCCAGAGCTCTTGATTTTGATTTGGTCTCCAGTGTAGTTCTACCTTTTCTTACTAATTGTTGAATAGTAGGCATTAACTGATAAAATTTAGTTTTCCTGTAAACTGTTAAATTTTGGACTGCAAAGGTAATGAACTTAATAAAAGGAACAAACTTAGGAAGTTATATTTTATCAAGCCTCTCCCGGAGTTCCAAAACTAATGGGGAACTGAGGTGCTCCGCCAGACTGATTGATCTTGCCAAAAGCTACTTCGTATTTTTCGATATTATCTTTCAAAGCTGCTAAAAGTCGTTTGGCATGCTCAGGAGTGACGATCACTCGTGATTTGACTTTTGCTTTTGGCACACCAGGCATGAGTCGGATGAAGTCAATTACAAATTCTGAATTGGAATGAGCAATCATTACCAAGTTTGAATATACTCCTTCAGCTACTTCTTCAGATAACTCAATATTGATCTGATGATTTGGTGCCGGGATTTCCTTATCGTCTTCCATAACTAGTTGGATTAAAAAAGGCCTGTACTAATACAGGCCTTTCAATTGAATTATTATTTATCTTAAAGAATAGCCTCGCTAGTTCTTTTAGAGTTACTTCTCTCGATGTTCTCAGAAAGCTTATCATATTCCTCCTGTGAGCCTACGATGACTGGCTGTAATCTTCGCTGACCAGTACCTGCAGGGATCAAGTGTCCTACAATTACGTTTTCTTTCAAGCCTTTCAGCTCATCACGCTTACCTCTAATGGCTGCTTCAGAAAGAACCTTAGTCGTTTCCTGGAAGGAAGCCGCTGAGATAAAGCTTTCAGTACCCAAGGAAGCTGCAGTGATACCTTGCAAGGTTGGCTTGGAAACTGCTGTCTCTGCATCTCTTACCGTCACCAGTTTTAGATCCTTACGCTTCAAGCTTGAATTCTCGTCTCTTAATCTTCTAGCAGAAATGATCATACCTGGCTTCAATGTAGAAGATTCACCAGCATCCATTACTACTTTCTTATCCAAGATATTATCATTCTCCTCACGGAAAGCCCACTTATCTACTACTTGATTCTGAAGGAATCCAGTATCTCCAGCATCAAGGATTTCAACCTTCTGCATCATTTGAGATACGATTACCTCAATGTGCTTATCATTGATTTTTACACCCTGAAGACGGTATACTTCCTGGATTTCGTTCACCAAGTATTCTTGAACAGCAGTAGGACCTTTGATAGATAGAATATCATTTGGAGTGATTGCACCATCTGACAATGGCTCACCAGCTCGGATGAAGTCGTTCTCTTGAACTAGGATATGTTTCGAAAGAGATACCATGTATTTCTTAATCACGCCATCTTTAGACTCAATGATAATTTCTCTATTACCTCTTTTGATACCTCCATAAGTTACAACACCGTCGATTTCTGAAACCACAGCCGGATTGGATGGATTTCTTGCTTCGAATAGCTCAGTTACTCTAGGAAGACCACCAGTAATATCACGGGTCTTACCGATTGATCTTGGGATTTTCACCAAAATCTGACCAGCTTTTACCTTTTCACCAGATTCTATAGCTAAGTGAGCACCTACGGGAATATTATATCCTTTTGATTCTTCACCATAATTAACAAGGATCGCTGGGTTTTTGGTTCTATCTTTTGTATCAATGATTACTTTCTCACGGAATCCAGTTTGATCATCTGATACCTCTTTGTAAGTAACTCCTTCTACAATCGCATCAAATTCAATCTTTCCGTCAAATTCCGATAGGATTACTGCGTTATATGGATCCCACTTACAAAGTGATTCACCTTTGGTTATTTTCTGTCCATCCTTCACATTAAGCATTGAGCCATATGGCACGTGATTCGAAACAAGTGTTTTTCCAGATTTCGCATCATTGATTTTGATCTCGCCAGATCTTCCCATTACTACAGAAAGTGGCTCTCCGTTTTTATTGGTAGTTTCTAACCATCTCAGTTCATCATCAAATTCTACGACTCCTTCAAACTTCGCCAGAACCGAAGCTTCAACCGCCAAGTTAGAAGCAGTACCACCAACGTGGAACGTTCTAAGCGTAAGCTGAGTCCCTGGCTCACCAATAGATTGAGCAGCAATTACACCTACAGATTCGCCTTCCTGTACCATGTTTCCAGTAGAAAGATTTCTACCATAGCATTTCGCACATACGCCTCTACGAGTTTCGCAAGTCAATACTGATCTAATTTCAACTTCTTCAATTGTGGAATCATCTACGATTCGGGCAACTTCATCATCGATTTCAGAACCAGATTCTACTATCAATTGATCAGTAATTGGATCATATAGATCGTGAACAGAAACTCGGCCTAAGATTCGCTCAGAAAGCGGCTCAACGATCTCGTCATTATCCCTCAAAGGCTGAACAATTAGTCCTCTTAAAGTACCACAGTCATCTTCTGTGATGATCATATCCTGAGCAACATCCACCAATCTTCTGGTTAGATATCCAGCATCTGCAGTTTTCAATGCAGTATCGGCAAGACCTTTACGTGCACCGTGTGTGGAGATGAAATACTCCAATACATCCAATCCTTCTTTGAAGTTAGATAGAATTGGGTTTTCGATGATTTCACCAACAGATCCTTGAAGGTTTTTCTGTGGCTTAGCCATCAATCCTCTCATTCCTCCAAGCTGACGAATCTGCTCTCTAGAACCTCTGGCTCCTGAGTGCATCATCATATAAATAGCATTGAAACCTTGCTTATCCTCTTCCATCTGCTTCATAAGATTATTAGTCAAATTAGAGTTGGTTCGAGTCCATATATCAATTACTTGATTATATCTTTCGTTATCTGTGATCAGACCCATTAAGTAGTTATTCCAAACCTGATCCACCTCTTCTTTTGCTTTCGCAATCATAGGCTCTTTCTCAGCAGGAATAATTACATCATTCAATCCCATAGACAAACCACCCTTATATGCCATTTGGAATCCAAGGTGCTTGATATCATCTAAGAATTGAGCAGTGCGAGCCATACCACAAACTTTTACTACAGTTGCAATAATCTGCTGCAGCTTTTTCTTTGTCAAAAGCTCATTCACATAACCTACCTCATCCGGCACAAACTGATTGAAGACCAATCTTCCAGCTACAGTATCGATAATTTGGCTCGTGATAGTGCCTTCAGCATCTCTGACATTCACTTTACACTTGATATTTGCATGCTTGGAGATTTTCTCCTCATTCATTGCAATAATCACTTCTTCCGTGCTGTAGAATGTCATTCCCTCACCTGCTACCGGCTCTTCTGGAGTAGATCTTTTTCCTTTAGTTACATAATAAAGTCCCAAAACCATATCCTGAGATGGCACCGTAATCGGAGCGCCATTGGCCGGGTTAAGGATATTATGTGAAGAAAGCATCAATGTAGAAGCTTCCAAGATCGCCTCATGTCCGAGCGGTACGTGGACGGCCATCTGGTCACCATCAAAATCGGCGTTGAATGCAGTACATACCAATGGATGAAGCTGGATTGCTTTTCCTTCGATCAATTTAGGCTGGAAAGCTTGGATACCCAGTCTGTGAAGCGTTGGAGCACGGTTTAGGAGCACAGGGTGCCCTTTCAATACGTTCTCCAAAATGTCCCAAACAACAGGATCTTTGCGATCAACAATTTTCTTAGCAGATTTTACAGTCTTTACAATTCCTCTCTCAATCAATTTCCGAATGATAAAAGGCTTGAAAAGTTCAGCTGCCATATTTTTCGGAAGACCACACTCGTGAAGCTTCAATTCAGGACCTACAACGATCACCGAACGGCCGGAATAATCCACACGCTTACCGAGTAAGTTTTGACGGAATCGACCTTGCTTTCCTTTCAACATATCAGAAAGAGACTTCAAGGCACGGTTTCCATCGGATCTTACAGCATTTACCTTTCTTGAGTTGTCAAAAAGTGAATCAACAGCTTCCTGAAGCATTCGCTTTTCGTTTCTAAGGATTACCTCTGGAGCTTTGATATCGATCAATCGCTTCAGACGGTTATTTCTAATGATTACTCTTCTATAAAGATCATTCAAATCAGAAGTCGCAAAACGACCGCCATCCAGAGGAACCAAAGGACGCAATTCTGGTGGAATCACCGGTACCATTCTCACTATCATCCATTCAGGACGGTTTTCGATACGGGTACGTGCATCACGGAAAGCTTCAACAACTTTCAGACGCTTCAAAGCTTCCGCTTTACGTTGCTGAGAAGTATCTGTAGCCGCTTGGTGACGTAGAGAGTACGACAAGTCATCTAAATCAATTCTTGCCAAAAGCATTTCAAGAGCTTCTGCTCCCATCTTGGCGATGAATTTATTTGGATCCCCATCGTCCAACATGTGGTTTTCTTTTGGAAGCTTATCCATGATATCCAAGTACTCGTCTTCTGTTAAGAAGTCAAGATATTGAACACCTTCTTCAGCTTTGATACCAGCCTGAACAACAGCATATCGCTCATAATAAACGATTTGATCTAGTTTCTTGGTAGGTAGACCCAACAAATACCCGATTTTATTTGGTAGAGATTTGAAATACCAAATGTGAGCTACTGGCACCACCAATTCGATGTGTCCCATTCGCTCTCTTCGAACTTTCTTCTCAGTCACCTCGACCCCACAACGGTCACAGATGATTCCTTTATACCTGATGCGCTTGTACTTGCCACAATGACATTCCCAGTCTTTTACTGGACCAAAGATTCGCTCACAGAACAAACCACCCATTTCAGGCTTATAAGTTCTGTAATTGATTGTCTCTGGCTGAGTCACTTCACCATTGGAGCTATCCAGAATAGATTCTGGAGAGGCCAAGCTTATAGTGACTCTTGAAAAATCATTATTAAGTTTTTTATTTTTTCTGAACGCCATAGTTTTTTGAAGATAGGTAAAGGGCTCTCGCGAGCCCTAATTCACTTAATTAATCTAAGGTAATTTCAAGAGCCAAACCTCTTAACTCGTGAACCAATACATTGAATGATTCAGGAATGTTCGGTTTAGGAAGGTTTTCACCCTTCACAATTGCTTCATACGCTTTTGCTCTACCGATTACATCATCAGACTTTACAGTCAGGATTTCTTGAAGGACGTGAGAAGCGCCAAATGCTTCCAATGCCCAAACTTCCATTTCTCCGAAACGCTGTCCACCGAATTGAGCTTTACCACCCAATGGTTGCTGTGTAATTAAAGAGTAAGGTCCGATTGATCTTGCGTGCATCTTGTCATCTACCAAGTGACCGAGCTTCAACATATAGGAAACACCTACTGTAATCGGCTGATCAAATTTAACTCCAGAAAGGCCATCATAGAGATATGTTCTTCCATATGCTGGAAGTCCTGCCAACTCTAATTCATGAGAAACTTCATCCAAAGTAGCTCCATCGAAAATCGGTGTAGCATACTTTTTACCAAGTCTCTGACCAGCCCAAGCAAGTACAGTTTCAAAGATCTGTCCGATGTTCATTCGAGAAGGTACACCAAGTGGATTCAATACAATATCCATTGGAGTTCCATCCTCAAGGAAAGGCATATCCTCGTCTCTTACGATACGAGCTACGATTCCTTTGTTTCCATGACGACCCGCCATCTTATCACCCACTTTAAGCTTACGCTTTTTAGCAATGTAGACTTTAGCAAGCTGTACGATACCTGCAGGAAGCTCGTCTCCGACCTCAAGAGTAAATCGCTCTCGCTTGAAGTTACCACTGATTTCATTTCTTGAATTGACGAAGTTTTTCACTAAGTGAAGCACCATTTTATTGGTATGTTCATCTTTAGTCCAGTCATCAAGGATGATATCGGATATCAAGTTTGCTTCCTCTGGAACGTTATAATTACTTTCGTCCCTATAAGGATTCTTTGCAGGAAATAGGTTGCTTTCAATGTTTTTCGCACTGAACTTGGTCCCTTTTGAAACAATCTCATCGCCAAACTTATGTCTAACACCATGAGATGTTTTACCATCCAAGATTGTCACTAGCTTATTGATCATTCTAGCTCTTATAGCAGATAGATCTTTGCCATATTTTCCTTTCAACTTCTCAACTTCAGCTTTTGACTTCGCTCTGTTATCTTTATCTTTCTTAGGTCTTGAGAAAAGCTTGGTTTCAATCACTACACCATTTAAAGAAGGAGATGCCTTTAATGAAGCATCTTTCACATCGCCAGCTTTGTCACCAAAGATTGCACGAAGTAATTTCTCTTCTGGAGTAGGATCAGTTTCACCTTTTGGAGTGATTTTACCAATTATAATATCGCCTTCTTTAACCTCAGCACCAATGCTGATAACCCCGTTCTCATCCAAGTTTTTAACAGCCTCTTCAGATACGTTAGGAATTTCAGAAGTCAATTCCTCCTCACCTCTTTTAGTATCACGTACTTCAAGTTGGAACTCTTCCACGTGAATGGAAGTGAAAACGTCCTCACGAACAACTCGCTCGGAAATTACGATCGCATCCTCAAAATTATATCCTTGCCATGGCATGTAAGCCACTTTGAGGTTTTTACCCAAAGCAAGTTCTCCATTATTGGTAGAGTATCCTTCTACAAGTACTTGACCTTTTTTGATCCGGTCTCCTTTAAGAACGAGCGGAGTAAGGTTGATTGTAGTATCCTGGTTAGTTCTTCTGAATTTGATCAAATTATAAGACTTGTATTCGTCAGTGAAATTGACTAACAACTCATCTTCAGTAAGATCATATTTGATGACAATTTTCCGTGCATCTACATAGTCTATAACACCATCTGCCTCCGCAATAATCAGTGATCTAGAGTCTACAGCTGCCTTTGCTTCCAAACCTGTACCCACGATTGGAGCTTCAGCTTTAAGAAGAGGAACTGCCTGACGCTGCATATTTGATCCCATCAAGGCTCTGTTTGCATCATCATGCTCCAAGAATGGAATCAATGAAGCCGCAACAGATACAATTTGATTAGGCGCAACATCCATATAAGTAATCTCTGAAGGCTCCAATACTGGGAAATCACCCTCAAATCTTGCTTTTACTTTCTCGTTGATAAATTTACCAGAATCATTCAAAGGAGCATTGGCCTGAGCGATGTTATGGTCATCCTCTTCTTCGGCCGTTAGGAAAACAATATCCTCTGACTTCATTCCAGCTTTACCATCTTTTACTTTTCTGTAAGGAGTCTCTAGGAATCCCATAGAATTGACTTTCGCATGTACGCAAAGCGATGATATCAATCCAATATTTGGCCCTTCTGGCGTTTCGATCGTACAAAGTCTACCGTAGTGGGTATAGTGAACATCTCTCACCTCGAATCCTGCTCTTTCTCTTGAAAGACCTCCTGGACCCAAAGCTGATAGTCTTCTTTTGTGCGTCAGTTCAGCCAATGGATTCGTTTGATCCATGAATTGAGAAAGCTGATTTGTACCAAAGAATGAATTGATCACAGACGAAAGTGTCCTTGCATTGATCAAATCAACTGGTTTGAAATCTTCGTTATCTCTAACGTTCATTCTTTCTCTAATCGTTCTTGACATACGGGCAAGACCAACGCCAAATTGACTGTAAAGCTGCTCGCCTACAGTTCTTACTCGTCTGTTGCTCAAGTGATCAATATCATCGACAACTGCTTTGGAATTGATCAATCCGATCAAATACTTTACGATAGAGATAATATCCTCCTTAGTCAATACAATTTTCTCAGGGTCAATATCAAGACCAAGCTTCTTATTTATTCTGTATCGACCTACTTCACCAAGATCATAACGCTTATCTGAAAAAAACAAGCTATGAATTACTTCACGAGCCGTATTTTCATCAGGAGCCTCAGTGTTTCTCAATTGACGATAAATAACTTCAACAGCCTCTTTTTCAGAGTTGGAAGCATCTTTTTGTAGTGTATTATATACAATTGAGAATTCCGCAACATTGACATCTTCCCGATTTAGGATGATGCTTTTTGAACCAGAATCCAAAATCATCTCAATGTCTTCTTCAGTCAGGATAGTGTCCCGCTCAAGTAAGACTTCATTTCTATCTATTGAAACTACCTCTCCTGTATCCTCATCGACAAAATCTTCAACCCAAGTTCTAAGAACACGTGCAGCAAGTTTTCTTCCTGCCACTTTTTTCAAAGCAGTTTTAGTAGTAGGAATTTCTTCAGAAAGACCAAAAAGATCTAGAATATCCTTATCCGTACCATACCCGATTGATCTCAAAAGAGTCGTAACTGGAAACTTTTTCTTACGATCGATGTAGGCATACATGACATTATTGATGTCAGTAGCAAATTCAATCCAAGAACCTTTAAATGGAATAATTCTTGCAGAATAAAGCTTAGTACCATTGGTATGCTTACTCTGTGCGAAGAAGACACCTGGAGACCTATGAAGCTGAGAAACGATTACTCGCTCTGCGCCATTGATCACAAAAGAGCCTTTCTCCGTCATATACGGAAGATTACCTAAGAATACTTCTTGCTCGATTGTCTCGAAATCCTCATTATCCTCGTCATGACAAAGTAATCTTAACTTTGCTTTTAGAGGTACAGAGTAGGTCAATCCACGGTCAATGCATTCGCCGACACTGTATTTGGGAGGGTCTACTGCGTAATCAATAAATTCCAAAGTGAAATTTTCTCTGGAATCACTGATCGGGAAGTTTTCTGCGAATACTTTAAATAAGCCGTCTGCCCGTCGCTTTTCTGCAGGGGTATCCAACTGAAAAAAGTCTTTGAAGGACTGCAGCTGAACATCTAGAAAATCCGGATAGTCTTTGACCACCTTAATGGAGGAGAAACTTTTCCTTTCGGTTTGATTCTTGATAGCCAAGGTAGTGTATGTTTATGGTGAAATTAATTTAGCGAAATAAGACAATTTTCGCTTGGAATAATGCAATTTAATACCTGTGCACAAACAGGAAAAGACCTGACTTATATAGTCAGGTCTTAGGTGCCGAGCCTCAACCTAATAGTCTTGGCTAAGCAAATTATTTAATCTCTACTTCAGCACCAGCTTCTTCCAAAGACTTCTTCAAGCCTTCAGCTTCGTCTTTAGAAACGCCTTCTTTAAGTGCCTTAGGAGATGAATCCACTAGATCTTTTGCCTCTTTAAGACCAAGACCAGTTAATTCTTTAACAAGCTTTACAACCGCCAGCTTAGACGCACCAGCTGCTTTCAAGATCACATCGAAAGATGTTTTCTCTTCTTCAGCTGCAGCATCTCCAGCACCAGCTCCGCCACCTGAAACCACTACTGCTCCAGCAGCAGCAGGCTCGATGCCATACTGGTCCTTAAGAATATCTGTCAATTCTTTAACTTCTTTTACAGTCAAGTTTACCAACTGATCTGCAAGTTGTGTAAGATCTGCCATCGTATTTGAAATTTAATTTTTGTTTAATTTATTTTTTTAAGTATTATTTTTCTTCTTTTTCTGCAAGTGTTTTAAGCACACCAGTCAAATTATTTTGACCACTTTGCAATGCAGAAAGAAGGTTCATAGCTGGAGACTGTAACAATCCAATTAGATCGCCAAGCAATTCCTGCTTTGATTTGAGCTTCGATAACATCTCGAGGCTTGCTTCGCCGATGAATACATCAGTAGCGATAGCAGCACCTTTAAATATAGGCTTAGTCTCTTTTTTACCTTGTTTTTTTCTATATTCCAGCAAAAGGTTTGCTGGTAGGTTACTGGTCTCTTTTGAGAATAATATTCCAGAAAATCCCTTTAAAGCTTCAGACGCCAACTTGGAATAGTCCGCATCTAAATTTTCAAGAGCTTTTGCGATAAGGGTGTTTTTGTAAACTTTATACTCAACACCTTTATCGTAACATGCTCTTCTGAACGCATTGGTCTTAGCTACCGAAAAACCGGAAGCATCAGTAATGTAGAAGAAAGGGTTTTCTTTAAACTTCTCAGTAAGACCGTCGATAATTACTTTCTTTTCGTCTCTAGTCATGATTAAATACCTTGAATGCTACCCTTGTCTACTGCGATTCCAGGAGACATTGTACTGGATAAATATATACTCTTAAAATACGTTCCCTTCGATGAGGATGGCTTAAGCTTTGAGATAGTTAAGATAAGCTCTTTCACATTATCCTGAATTTGTTCAGGAGTGAATGAAACTTTTCCTATACCGGCATGGATAATTCCAAATTTATCGACTTTAAAGTCAATTTTACCAGCTTTTACTTCTTTTACTGCTTTAGCTACATCGAGTGTAACCGTTCCTGATTTAGGATTCGGCATTAGACCTCTCGGCCCTAATACTCTACCCAATCTACCTACCTTCGCCATAACGTTTGGCATCGTGATGATGACATCAATGTCAGTCCATCCGCCTTCAATTTTCGCGATGTAGTCATCCAAACCTGCGTAATCTGCACCTGCTTCGGTTGCTTCAGCTACTTTATCGGGAGTACAAAGCACCAATACTTTGATGTCTTTGCCAGTACCATGGGGAAGGGCTACTACACCTCTTACCATTTGATCTGACTTTCGTGGATCTACGCCCAAACGGACATTGACATCTACGGAAGCATCAAATTTTGCCAATGATATTTCCTTCAAAATAGAAGAAGCTGCCTCAAGGGAGTACACTTGGCTTGGGTCGTACTTAGAAAGAGCTTCTTTTTGCTTTTTTGTTAACTTAGCCATTGTTTTTTATTTATACTTCCCAAGGGGCTTTTCCAGATACAGTGATACCCATGCTTCGTGCTGTCCCAGCTACCATTTTCATGGCCGCTTCGACTTTGAAAGCATTAAGGTCAGGCATTTTAACCTCAGCTATCTCTCTTACTTGATCCCACGATACCGATCCAACTTTTTTACGGTTAGGCTCAGCGGAACCACTTTTTACCTTTGCAGCCTCAAGCAACAAATTCGCTGCTGGAGGTGTTTTAACCACAAAGTCAAAAGACTTGTCAGAGTAGATTGTAATCAATACTGGAAGCACAGCGCCCATTTTATCCTGGGTACGCGCATTGTATTGCTTACAAAACTCCATTATGTTCAGACCCTTGGAACCAAGAGCTGGACCTACTGGAGGCGACGGGTTTGCCTGGCCACCTTTCACTTGTAGTTTTATATAACCAGTGATTTCCTTAGCCATTGCTTAGTCTTGTTTTTCTACTTGTATAAAGTTTAATTC